>JBLIOB010000198.1:0-7815 GCA_047639575.1 Parvicellaceae bacterium | reverse complement strand
GGGAATGGAAGAGGTAAATCTAGCGTTAGAGAGAGAAGTAGAAGAAAGACTTACAATTGCAGGTATTGATGTCCATGAAGCTCGAATTGGATACTTAGCGTATGCGCAAGAAATTGCAAGTGCGATGCTAAAAAGGCAACAAGCTACTGCAATAGTTTCTGCAAGAATGAAAATTGTAGAAGGTGCGGTAGGAATGGTTGAGGCGGCTTTGGAACAATTATCTAAAAAGAATATCATAGAATTCGATAATGATAAAAAAGCAGCAATGGTCAGTAATCTAATGGTTGTATTATGCTCTGATAAAGACGCTACGCCTATTGTAAATGCAGGAACTTTAAATCAATAACAAATGAAGTTTCGGAAGCGAATAGTTCTTTAGAAAACTCAATTAATTTGTAGTGGTTAGGTTAAAATCCCAGCCGCTACATTTTGCGTTTATTACAAATTAAAAAGAAAACATCAATTATTTTGGCTAAGAAAAAACCTTTTATGCTACGGTTAGATCCAGAACTTTTAAGCGCTGTTGAAAAATGGGCTGCTGATGAATTCAGAAGTACTAACGGTCAATTGGAGTGGCTTATAAGTAAAGCGCTAAAGCAGGAAAAAAGATACCCTAAAAAGAAAAATAATGACCACCCCGAAACCACTTAAGCAAGGAGATCAGATCACCCTAATATCCACCGCAAGATCTATTAACCCTGACCATCTTAAGCTTGCAACTGAAACATTTAATTCGTGGGGATTAAAAGTTCTTTTAGGACAGAATCTCAGGGAAACATCCAATCAATTTGCTGGAACCGATGAACAACGAGCAGCAGATTTACAACAAGCCATCAATGACCCTAAAACCAAAGCCATTATATGCTTTAGAGGAGGTTACGGAAGCGTTCGTATCTTAGATCATGTTGATTTCTCTCCTCTAATCAACTCACCGAAATGGATTTGTGGATATAGTGATGTAACTGTTCTTCACCAAAAAATGGTTTCCATGAACATTCAATCCATACACTCTACCATGCCAGTCAATTTTGGCAATAATTCAAAAGAAGCATTAGATACTTTTAAGGCTGCTCTTTTTGGAACAGCGTATAGGATTAATTCGCCTTCACATGTGAAAAATAGATTCGGAGAATGCGAAGCAGAAATTGTGGGTGGAAATTTATCTATTATTTACAGTTTATCAGGCACCGACATTGATTTAAACACGAATGGGAAAATATTATTTATCGAAGACTTGGATGAATATTTATACCACATCGATCGTATGATGTTGAATTTAAAAAGATCGGGGAAATTAGAAAATCTAAAAGGGTTAATCGTAGGAGGGATGACCGAAATGAATGACAACACAATTCCATTCGGAAAATCAGCAATTGAAATTATAGAAGAAGCCGTGAGTGCTTATAATTACCCCGTTGCGTATAATTTTACAATTGGACATATTGATAATAACCAAGCTATAAAAAATGGAAGTCTTGCTGCATTTAAAGTAGCCGAGATTGGTTCTACTATTAGCTTTAAAGAAGACTAATTAAAACAGTTCCTACCGCTGAAATTTCTTGTATCCCGCTGGAACTTTAAAATCCGAATCTGATAATGATTTGGCGGTAACTTTATTAGCTTCTAGCTTCGAAATAAGCAATCCTGCCATGTTATACTCTTCAGCCAGCATTGGAAAAAACCCAGCATTCCCTTCAATTTGCAAGAAATAAACCGAAGTTTTCTCTGCTCGGTTTAAGGTCTTTAGAAATGGAATGAAAAAATCATAATCCCCTTTAGTCACCCAATAAATAATTTTTCGATCTTGATCAGCATTCGTAACAATCCACTTCACGCAAGGTTTTCCATTAACCGTTTTCTTCGTTTTAGTTTTTTGAACAGTCACATTTGCGATACGTTGTGGCCGTTTGTTTTTTGCTTCCATGTACATCAATCTGTCCGGACTAAGAGCATAAACCGATTGAGACGTGGTATTTACCAATTGAATTCCATCGAGACTTCCTTCATTACCATACTCTTCTACCCGAACATTCTCTCCTTTTACTTTGTATTGATATTTTACCGAAACTTTTCCTTTGGATTTTTCAAAATTCACGCTTCCCTCGAATTGCGCATTAACCGAGACCGTGAATATAATAATGGACAGAATTAACAGTAACTTTTTCATAATCAGATTGTATTGTCTTACTAAAGTATAAATTTAACCTTAATTAATCTATGCAACTTCCATTCCAAGTTGGCATTTCTCGATTTAATTGGACAAAGCATGACCAAAAGAGCCAAACATTTACGATTAGGAAATCAAGGAGAAGAATTTGCCTATCAGTATTTAATTCAGCAAGGACATACAATTCTAGAAACTAATTGGCGCTTTGAGCAAGGGGAAATTGATCTTATTTCTGTGTACGATAAATTTTTAATAATCACTGAGGTTAAAACCAGAACATCCAATAAATACGGAGAACCGTACGAAGATGTGAGTAATAAAAAACAAGAAAAGCTTATTGACACTGCCGTTGCGTACTGCGAGACAAAGGACATTCAGCTTGAATTAAGATTCGACATCATCTCTATCGTTATGGAACCTAAATTAATAATCGATCATATTGTTGACGCATTTTAACAATAGGTAACATCTTTGGCTAAGGCTTCGTACCTTCGCGCCAATTATGGAGGAGAATAAGTCCAAGTGGAAAGGAAAAACTTTTGGAAATACAAAGCCAAAGAAGAAAGCTATTGCAGAAAAAGTGGAACCGGTTGTTGTCACCAACATTGAGGAATCTTTTGAAACGATAGAAAAAAAAGAGAGTGCAAAAAGCGCTAAATCTTCTTCTAAAGATTTCGTCCTAGGAAAATTGTCAGATGAGCTGTCGTCAATTCAAGATGAAGCTGGACTAAAAGCCTTTTTCAAAGGAGATAGTCGTGCCGGAGCTAATAAGCTTTTTGAATCAAAACTGGTACAACTTCAAAAAGTAGAAGTTGAAGCTGTTATTGAACCAGTTAAACCTATAATTAAGGAAGAACCAATTAAAAAGTCTTCCGCAACGAAAGAAACTAAGGCAAAACCTGTTCAAGAAAAAATTATAGAGGAAAAGATAGAAGCTGGTCAAGAGAAGCTTCCTAATGACAATCCAAAAAAGACAGAACCTGCTAAGGAAAGTCCTACGGAAAAAAATTCAGTAAAGGCTAAATCATCTAAAGAAGGATTTGGGACTAAAACATTTACTAGAAAAGCGAAATCTGATGTAACTCCAGATCCAGAAGTAAAACCCGAACCAGAAGTAAAACCGGAAGCTGAAGTAAAACAAGAGGCAAAGGTAAAGCCAGTTAAGACTGAAGCCAGCGAACCAGAAGAGCGAAAAGCTAGACCAAGAAAACGAATTCCTATCGAAGAAATTCCATCTGACAATATTGATTCTATAGTTGCAGAACAAGATGCAATGATTGAGTCTATGCCTGAAGAGGAGCTTGAAAAAATAAAAGAAGAAATTTCAATCAAATCGGATGCACCTCCTGTACAAATTAGACTAAACAAATATTTAGCTAAGGCAGGAGTTTGCTCAAGACGAGAAGCCGACACATTGATTAGTCGTGGCGAAGTACTTGTTAACGGTAAAATCGTTACCGAAATGGGGGTCAAGGTTTTAGAAACGGATAAAGTTATTCATAAAGGTAAAGAGTTGTCTTTGGAGCAACTGCGGTACGTTTTATTGAACAAGCCAAAAGATTCCATTACAACTATGGAAGACACCCATGACAGGCGCACTGTAATGGACCTTGTTTCTGACGCATGTGAAGAACGAATTTATCCAGTCGGAAGACTAGATCGAATGACAACTGGTCTCTTACTTCTTACAAACGATGGAGGGTTGGCTAAGAAATTAACACATCCGAGTCATGAAATCAAGAAAATTTACGTTGCTGAGTTAAATAAAGATGTTGCAGCTAGCGACATTGCTGTTTTACTTAAGGGGATTGAACTAGAAGACGGTTTCGCAAAATTTGATACGGCTGTTTTAGATTCGAAAAGCAGCGGTAATAATGTGGTAATTGTTAGTCTTCATTCTGGCAAAAACCGAGTGGTTCGAAGAATGTTCTCCCATTTAAATTACCGAGTAGATAAGTTAGATCGGATTTCTTTTTCTGGAATAACAAAAGGGAACTTACCTAGAGGTACCTGGAGATTCCTTAGCATAAAAGAGATTGGATTTTTAAAGATGCTGAAGTAACTAGCTATAAAACAAGCTAATCTTCATTAATTACTCTTGAGAACGCAGCTTCTGGCAATACCCGCGCTAATCAAGCATAACTTCGACACTTTTTCGATCTTAATCCCGTTGTATTAAAAGCATACGGTTGATAAATCCCCGCCTATTAGAAAATAATTCGGCTAGTTGCGTGTAATTTTATCTATTACTAGCTATGCTTAAAAAGCTTTTCAAAATACTAATGTACTTTACGTTCTTCTTCCTGTTGATCGTAACCCTGATCGTGGTATTGGCTAAGATTTATGAAAAAGAAATAAAGCAGTACGCTATATCCTACTTAAATGAATACCTAACTGCAGAAGTACATGTAGACAATGTTCAACTCGATTTATTAAAAAGATTCCCTCAGGCTACCTTAGTATTCCAAAACGCTCATATCGAAGACATCAATAACAAGGCTCAAGGAGATACTATGCTATTTGCAAAAGAACTTCTCTTAAAATTCAACTTCTGGGAGATCTTTGATGGAAAGTACAACGTTACACACGTTGAAGCAATTGATGCAAAACTCAATCTATCAGTTAACGAAAATGGCCAAGAGAATTATTTGATTTGGAAAAAAACCGACTCGATTGTTAAAAAAGAATTTCGTTTCAACTTGGAGGAGGTTATCTGTGCAAATACTCAAATTAGGTACCACAATGTCTTAACTAAACAAAACTATTCCACCAACGCTTCCATTCTCAATTTATCTGGAGCGTTTACCGAAAGCAATTTTGACTTGGACATTAAATCAGACTTGATAATTAATGCGGTTACCATAAAAGATTTAACCTACATTAAAAATGAGCGAACAATTTTGAACACGGTCTTAAACGTTGACAAAATAAATAACAAGTATTCAATTGAATCTTGCAAAATGGAAATCAGCGGGTTGAGCTTTGATGTGTCTGGGGAATACCTAGCTGACACCTCCTATTGCGACTTAAAAATAGCCGGAAACAACTTGCAATTAAATAAAGTGTTTACTGTATTTCCTTCCGTTTTCTTTGAAAAATTTACGGCTTATAAAAGTGATGGAGTTCTAGATTTTAATGCAAGTATAATTGGCCTATCATCCAAACAGAACTTACCTAAAATAGAAGCAGCATTTACAATATCAGAAGGAAGTTTGACTGAAGCTGAAACTGGAATGGAACTTAATCAACTTCAACTAAACGGGACATTCACCAATGAAGATTTTGGTGAATTAGATATCGACAAAATTTCGGCAACGATGCTTAATAGTTCGTTCGAAGCCTCTTTAAACATCAAGAATTTTGACGTTCCAGATGTGGATTTAAACCTAATTGGTAATCTGGATTTAAATTCTCTGCAGCAGTTTTTTAGGTTTAAAAACTTAAAATACTTAAATGGAAAATTGGACTTTAATGTAACTGTTAAAGGCAAGTCTGAAGACGGAACATTTAAGCCAAGAAAAGCAACTGGCAAATTTAAGATTGACAACGTCAATTTAAAAACAAACATCAATGAGCTCGAATATTCTTCATTAAATGGGAATTTCACTTTGCAAGATGGAGATGCATACATATCCAGTTGTTCAGGAAATATTTTCAATTCGGATTTCAACATAGAGGGGAAACTAAAGAACTTTCTCCCGTTCATTTTATCACGGGATGAACAATTAACAATTGAGGCTGATTTGGACTCTAAATTCATAGACTTAAGCCAGATTACAAGAATGGCTGCATCAGCAAATGCTCAGCGAGGTGCAGCCCCAGAATCAATACTGCCAGACTATTTAGCCTTTAACTTAAATGCTACGATAGGCCAACTTCAATATGGAAAGTTTGATGCTAATAACTTAAGAGGTGTCGTAACTCTTGATAAACAGAATTTAATTGGTGAAAACGTAAGATTTAAGGCAAACGAAGGAAGCTATAAAGCCAATTTTGAATTTGATGGAAGCAATGCCAATAACTACTTGTTCACCTCAAACGCAAAAGCAAGAAAAATAAATGTCACCAACTTCTTTACAGAATTTGACAATTTTGGACAAGTATTTATTCAAGACCATCATGTAAAAGGAATATCAGATGCAACAGTTGATTTCGCCTGTGCACTTGACAACGGGTTTATCATTAAACAAAATACGATCTTGGCAAAACTGGATTTAGAGCTTCGAGATGGCGAGCTAATTAACTTGGCAATTCTCCAGGAAATTGCCCTTTATTTGGAAGGGAATAAAATGATTAAGCCTTTCGTTAACACCGAATTAATGGCCGAAAAACTTCGCCACATAACGTTTTCAGACCTCTCTAACCATATCGAGATTCAAAAGGAAAAAATAATTATTCCTAGAATGAAAATAGCCTCAAGTGTGATGGATATTGAAATTAAAGGTGAACATCGATTTAACGATAGCATCAATTATGGGGTCAATTTTAGGCTTAAAGACGTATTAATGAAAAGTAATCAGGACGAATTCGGACCAATTATAGATGATGGTTCCGGATTAAGGATTTTTATGTCGATGACTGGAACAGTCGACAATCCGATTTTCGGATTAGACAAGGAAGAAAAGAAATTAGCCCGCAAGGAAAAAGTAGAAATCGAAAAGCAAAACATGAAATCGATTTTGAAAGAGGAATTGGGTTTGTTTAAGAAAGATACTACGCTAGGTGAGTATCGCAACAAATCTAAACCACCGGTACAGTTTGAATTCGAGTGGAATGAAGGAGACACAACGGTAAACTCCGTAGAAGAAGAATTTACCCCAGAAAAAAGAGCTAAAAGAAGAAATGGTCTCAGAAATATGATGAATAAGGTAGAATCAAAGTTCGAATCGAGCGAAGAAGGAAAGAAAAATGACACAATCCGACTAGAGTTTGATGAGGATTTGTAGCAATATCTTTTTGATTTCATAGTTTAGTGAAAGGTTAACCATATGAATCTCTATTCAAAAAAATTAAGTTGGAAAATAATCCTCGCGTTGATTGCGCTTGTAATTACGAGTGGATTCTTATGGTATAGCAGCTACATCAGTGGCCAAGCAAGTGATCGAAATGAACGTGAACTGGAGAAGTGGTCCAGAACTATAGTCCAGCAAGCAGATGTAGTGAAACTGGCTAATGAAGCATTTGAACAGCTTAAGCTTGAAGAAAAACGGAAAGCTCAAATATGGGTTAGAGCCACTAAGGAGTTCGAAAACAACATTTCCGATTTTTCATTATCTACCGATTTACGAGAAAGCATAAAAATTCCATTAATTACAGTTGACGAGAATGATCAATTTCTGGATTCGGTTAATTTAAATATGCCTTCTGATATTGAAGGATTTGATTCAATTATCCAACGGTACATTACCAACTGGCAGAAGTTAAACGAGCCTCTTCAGCTTAGTATCACACAATTTGACATCACTTCGAATTATAAAATCATTTATAATAATTCCGATAAGTACTATAGACTTAGCAATAAGAAAGAGTCTTTGGTAAAGGCATTCAACATGGACCTCTCTCGTAACACAGGGCTGGTTCCTTTTGTATTTATTGACTCAGCATCTAATAAATTGTTAGCCACGAATATTTCAGGAAGCGAGCTTAAT
>JBLIOB010000197.1:0-7889 GCA_047639575.1 Parvicellaceae bacterium | reverse complement strand
AGGGTCAACTACAGTAATATTGACTTGTTTAGTGTTTTGTTTCAGAAGTAGTTCCGCCATCGCAATGGCGACACTCCCATCTCCTCCTCCAAAATCGATTATTGAAACAGTTCCTGATGGACTATGGCCGGCTACAATTCGTTTAGCAAATCGGTTAGAATCAGCATTTACATTTTGCTTTTTACCAGCATAGTAGTTTTGATAATATTTTGTAAAAAAGGATAAATGAGGTTGCCTGCTAGCATAGCCAATATGACAACCATTGCAAGAACGAAAGTCAATATCTGGGTTTACCTGAATTTCGATTTCCTTCTGGTAAGACATTGAATCACACCAAGGACAAACAAGGAGTTCAGGTTCAAGTGAGTCTTCGGTTAAGAAGACTTTTCTATTTTGACTACTTTGATTAATCAAAGAATAAGAATTAGCAGATAAGGTAGGAATTACTCAGAAACTGAAACGGGAGCTTCATCAGTATTCGGCAAATCAGAATCGTTGGCCTTGTCCTCAGCTACTTTTAAGGAATCATCATTTTCGGATTTTGTACGTTTAAAGAACGTTTTTTGACGAAGAATAATAATCAAGACACCAATTGAAATGCAGAAATCGGCAAAGTTCCAAATGGCACTAAATACATCTTGTCCGCCCACCCATGGAACCCATTCGGGCCATACCATTTTGAATTGAAACATGTCAACTACGGTACCTTGTAGAAAGCCAGCATACCCTTCAAAATTAAGACTAGCAGTGTCATGGTAATGTACCCATTGTTCTAATACTGGATCCCAAGTTGACCCTTTATCGAACATCCAACCATAAAAGGCACTGTCGATAATGTTTCCTGCAGCTCCAGCAAAAATCAGAGCCATAGCAAACATAAACCCTGGATGCGTACTTGGTTTCTTGGTTTGTTTATAGATGAAATAGCCTATTCCTGCAACGGCCAAAATCCTGAAAACACTTAGAATGTACTTCCCTGTCAATCCACCCCACTCCATACCGAAGGCCATTCCTGGGTTCTCAACGAAATTAAGAACGATAAAACTATTATCGCCTAATTCATGCGCATATCCCATAGTAGTTTTAATCCAAATCTTAATGACTTGATCTACTAGTAATATGATAAATACAATGAGGAGTACTCTTTTCAACTGGGGGTTACTGTCTTAGTTTTGCTTCCATGCTTAAGGTAGCATGGGGAACTAATTTTAATCTCTCTTTCTGGATCAATTTGCCTGTAACTCTGCAAACACCGTAAGTCTTGTTTTCAATTCTTCTAAGTGCGTTTTCCAAGTTCATGATAAACTTCTCTTGACGGGCAGCTAATTGGGCTGTTTCTTCTCTTGAAAGTGTTTCTGAACCATCTTCCATCATTTTAAATGCAGCAGCCGTATCGTCAGTGCCATTGTCGTCAGAATGAGATAAAGATCCTTTTAATAATTCAAGATCTGTTCTAGCTTCACCAAGTTTGAAATTAATGATTTCTCTAAACTCGGTTAAGTCCGAATCACCATATCTTGATATTTTATTGTCAGACATTTTCTAATATATTAAGTCAATTTCTTGATGCCAATGGTAGCAGTGACACCCTCTTCTATTTCTACTAACGTACCATCTTCAACTTGGGTTACAATTTGAAGCGATACTGCTAATGTTTCCGAACAAATATAATTTAAATTGTTATTGATTGCACCGTCTATTTTTTCATGACTGGAAATTGATAAATTTATTTTGTCAGTTACTTCTAAACCGCTGTCTTTACGCATGTTTTGGATTCTGTTAACAAACTCTCTAGCGATGCCTTCTTCCTTTAATTCAGGAGAAATAGTAATATCTAAAGCTGCAGTTAGTCCATTTTCACTCAACACTAGCCAACCTGGAATATCATCCGTTTGAATGTCGAAATCAGCAAGATCTAAAACAATAGTTTCACCCTCAACTTCTCCAGACCAGCCATTTTTTTGTTCCACTTCTGTAATTGCATCTTGATCAAATTGATTGATAACCCCTGCAATTGATTTCATCTGTTTCCCATATTTAGGACCAATTGTCTTAAAGTTAGGCTTGATCTTCTTTATAAGAATGCCAGCAGTGTCTGTAAGCAGTTCCAATTCCTTGACATTTACTTCTGACAAAATCAGATCTTGAACTTCGGATATTTGTCTTCCAAAAGTATCGTTCAAAACAGGAACCATAATTTTTTGTAATGGCTGACGAACTTTTATTTTTTCCCTTTTTCTCAAGCTTAAAACCATAGAAGACACCTTTTGAGCAATGTCCATTCTTTGTTCTAAGTCATTATCTATTGCTGATTCGTTTACAGTTGGAAACTCGGCTAAATGAACTGATTCCACTTGGTGTTTTCCAGAAACCGCATTTAAGTCTAAGAATAGTTGGTCTGCATAGAACGGAGCAATTGGGGAAGACAATAAAGCAACCGTTTCCAAACAGGTGTATAAAGTTTGATATGCCGCAATCTTGTCTGAGGTATACTCACCTTTCCAAAACCTTCTTCTACATAAACGAACGTACCAGTTACTCATGTGGTTTCCCACAAAATCTTGAATCAATCTGCCGGCTTTGGTTGGCTCGTACTCGTCAAAAGCCGCATCCACATCCTTTATTAACGTGTTTAATTTAGAGATCACCCAACGGTCTATCTCTGGGCGTTCAGATAATGGAATATCGTCCCCAGAATAGTCAAAGCTATCTATGTTGGCGTATAAAGTAAAAAACCCGTAAGTATTATATAAGGTACCGAAGAACTTCCGTTGTACTTCTTTAATTCCTTCTTCGTTAAACTTGAGGTTATCCCAAGGTTGTGCATTGGTAATCATATACCAGCGAGTAGGGTCAGCTCCGTATTTGTCAAGGGTTTCAAATGGGTCAGCAGCATTACCAAGTCGCTTAGACATTTTTACTCCGTTCTTATCAAGTACTAATCCATTTGAGATTACATTTTTGTAAGCAACAGAGTCGAAACACATTGTGGCAATGGCATGAAGCGTATAAAACCATCCTCTAGTTTGGTCTACTCCCTCCGCAATATAATCAGCCGGGAATGCTTTATTTTCATCAATTAGCTCTTTGTTTTCAAACGGATAATGCCATTGCGCATAAGGCATAGACCCTGAATCGAACCAAACATCAATTAAATCTGCTTCCCTTTTCATTGGAAGGCCTGTAGATGAAACTAGGGTAATCTCATCCACGTAATTTTTGTGTAAATCGAAGGTGTTGTAATTATCTTTAGACATGTTTCCAACTACGAATTCACCTAATGGGTTTAAATCCATCATTCCAGCACTTACTGCCTTTTCACATTCAGCTTTTAACTCTTCAGCTGAACCGATGCAAATAGTTTCGGCACCATCTTCAGTTCTCCATAGTGGAAGAGGAATTCCCCAAAACCTAGACCGAGATAGATTCCAGTCATTGGCATTCTCTAACCAATTCCCAAACCTTCCAGTTCCAGTACTCTCTGGTTTCCAGTTGATAGTGTTGTTTAACTCTACCATTCTGCCTTTGAAATCAGGTACTTTAATGAACCAAGAGTCCATTGGGTAATAGAGTACAGGCTTATCAGTTCTCCAGCAATGCGGGTAACTGTGAACGTACTTCTCTACTTTAAAAGCTAGATTTTCTTCTTTTAATTTGATCGCAATTTCAACATCGATCGATCGGTCAGGAGCATCTTCTTTGTAGTATTCGTTCTTAACGTATTTACCTGCAAATTCGCCCATTTCTTTAACGAACTTACCTTGAAGATTAACTAGGGGAACAGCGTTTTCATTCTCATCTAGAATCAACATAGGAGGAATACCTGCTTCTTTCGCTACCTGAGCGTCATCTTGTCCAAATGTTGGAGCGATGTGCACAATACCTGTTCCATCTTCAGTAGTTACGAATGCTCCAGAGATTACTCTAAATGCTTTATCGGCATCTTCATAGGGTAATGTATAAGGCAGCAGTTGTTCGTACTCAATTCCAACTAGATCTGTGCCAATCATTTCCTTTATGATCTCAAAAGGAATTTTCTTGCTTTCGGCAGAATAAGAATCCATCAAGTTTTCTTCATCTGCAGCAACATATTTACCAGAAAGCTGTTTTCCAACTAAGTTTTTTGCCAAGACAATGTGCATTGGTAAATGCGTATACTGATTAAAAGTTTTAACTAAAACGTATTCAATTTTCGGACCGACACAAAGTGCAGTATTAGAAGGCAATGTCCATGGAGTAGTGGTCCAAGCGGTAAGAAAAGTGTCTACCGGAAGTAAGTCATTCGCCTTCGTTTTAAACTGAGCGACCACTGTAGTATCCGTAACATCTTGATAGGTTCCAGGCTGGTTTAATTCATGAGAACTAAGTCCTGTACCTGCAGCCGGAGAATACGGTTGGATCGTATATCCTTTATATAAGAGGTTCTTTTTATAAACGTCTTTTAACAACCACCATACAGTTTCCATGTACTTATTGTCATACGTAACATAAGGATCATCCATGTCAACCCAATAACCCATTTTCTGAGTAAGGTCATTCCAAATGTCGGTGTATTTCATTACCGCTTTTCGGCAGGCTTGATTATATTCTTCAATGGAGATCTTAGTACCAATATCTTCCTTAGTAATTCCTAATTCTTTTTCAACTCCTAGTTCTACTGGCAGGCCATGAGTATCCCAACCCGCTTTACGTTTAACTTGAAAACCTTTCAATGTTTTATATCGACAAAAAATATCCTTAATCGCTCGAGCCATCACATGATGAATTCCGGGTAATCCGTTGGCTGAAGGTGGTCCTTCGAAGAAAACAAACGGGTTGTTTTCGTCTCGGCTGGAGATACTTTTTTCAAAGATATTATCAGCTTCCCACTTTTCTAATACTTCCTTAGCTACGTTGGGCAGGTCTAGCCCTTTATATTCTTGATATTTCTTACTCATTACAATTCCTTGAAAGGTTCGCGAAGATAAGGATTTTCAGAAGTTTTTAGACATGTATAGAATTAGGATTTTGTTACTCCTTAGAATGCTTTTTTTCAATTGCAAAAAGATATCTTGAGCGCATGAAACATATTATCAAGACAGTTTTAGCCATTTTCACTTGTTATTCAGCCTTAGGTCAATGCTCACCATCTACTTCTATTAGCCAGTTACAGGTAAATAATGTAAAGGCAAATTTAAATGTGGATGGAACTTTTTGGAATGATCAAGCCACTTCTACTCCTGGTTATGAAGTACCAAATGGTTCTGGAAAGCATTCTATTTTTTCAGGAGCGCTTTGGGTTGGTGGATTGGATTCACTAGGGCAGATACGGCTTGCTGCCCAACAATATGGCTCCGCTTCGGGTGATGAATATTGGGCAGGACCAATTGATAACGCAACATTTCTAGCATATGACTGTGCATCATTTGATCAGATCTATACAGTTACTGCAAGTGAAATTCTTTCATTCATTACAGGAGGCACAGCGACCGCGAACATTAATGGCTGGCCGGCCAGGGGGAATCCAAATTTAGGGTATTTACCAAATCAAGATTTAGCTCCATTTGTAGACGTTAATTCAGACGGCTTGTACGTTCCTTTAGACGGAGACTATCCTAAAATAAAAGGTGATCAAGCTTATTGGTGGGTAATGAACGATGTTGGTGGAATTCATACCGTTACAAATGCGGCACCATTTAAAATTGAAATTCAAGTAATGGCGTATGCTTATGCTACCTCAAATAACATTAATGACATGACTTTTTACGATTTAAAAATGATTCATAAAGGAACACAGACATTACATGATTCGTATTTTGGATTGTGGTTGGATGCCGATCTGGGATATTATAGTGATGACTATATTGGAATAGACACGTCACTTTTGACGGCCTATGTGTATAATGGTGATAGTTTTGATGAGGACGGTGGAGGTGCATTCGGTTATGGTGCGGATCTTCCTGTTCAAGGGGTTACCTTTTCAAATAATCCAGAATTGAATGGTAGTACGCCTGTTGAATTGGCCTCATTTGTTGGGTACGGAGGAGGGGTGTTTTTCTCCAACCCAACAACTCCTAATGACTATTATTCTTTTCTAACAGGAACTCCTTTTGGTTGGCCAATTGTTAACCCAGTGAATGGAGATACAACAACATTTAATTATCCAAGTAATCCAAGTGACAGCTTAGGTTGGAGTGAATGCAGCACGGCAACACCTCCTGGGGATAGAAGGATTCTGATGTCTTTTGGACCAGTAACTATGCAACCATTTGATGAAATCACAGCATGTTTCGGAGCAATTTATCATGAAACCAGTACGACAGATAATTGTGCTGGAGTAGACGAGTTTTTAGATGTCGTTGCTACGCTTGGCGATTTCTGCACCTTCTTTCCAAATGTCGGGGTAGGCTTGGAAGAAGTTAATCTTGAGTTTGGATTATATCCAAACCCAGCTTCAGATGAGGTAATGATTAAAGGAATTAACGGGCAGACTCAAATTCAAATTATGAACTCAATGGGTCAATTGGTAGTTCAAGAAACTGTCAATGGCGAATCAAGAATATCTGTTGAATCGTTGAGTAACGGAGTTTATTTAGTTCGATTAATAAACGAAAATGGCTCTGGTGTAAAGAAGCTAATTATAGAATAACTATTGAGTCTTTAACCAAGTAGAAATTAATTCAAGTACTTCTGGTTCAATAGTCGTTTCGATTACCCCGTATTCGGCCATCATTCCGGTTTCACACTTCTGGAATAGATGATTAACTCCCTCAACTTTGTGAATCTTATATAAGGAGTTATTGACAGATTTTAATCCATCTTCAAACCCTTTTAAATTCATTTCAGCCTCTACTTGCACGTCTTTAGTTCCATTTAATATCAAACAAGGAACTTTCTTCATCGACTTCCAATAAGAAGTAGGTTCGAATTCCATAAAACTTCTAAACCATTCATTATTACAACTTCCCATCATAGATGCAGTAAATTGCTCTAGTGTACCTCCAATGGCTATTTGATCTTCTTCAGAAAGACCATTGTAATAGTTTTCTAGAAACTTCTGAAGCGCATCTGAAGGTTGTTTTTCCTCTTTTCCAATTTTTATTATATCCGCCCAAAACTCTACGGTTTCATTCGCAACTTTTTCAGTGCCACCTGTTAACATGCTAAAACCTCTTTGTTGAGTCAAATAGAGCTTTTCTCCGCTCACACCTACACAAGCCAAAAAGACCATGAAATCAGCATCTTTTAAACTTTTATTAGCCATCATAATGTGCATTCCTCCTTCTGAATGGCCAAGCATTCCAATTTTTGAAGTTGTATATTTTTTTCTCGCATAGGAGAAAACCGCCTTAACGTCTGATGCAAAATCAGGGACACCAGAGGCGGAATAATCGCCTTCAGATTGCATTACTCCTCGATCATCGAATCGGATGGAACCAATCCCATTTGTAGCTAAATGGTCAGCTATAACCGCAAAAGGCTTGTGCTTCATCATTGTTTCATCTCTGTCTTGTGGTCCTGAGCCAGATGAAAACACAACTATAGAATTGGACTTCATGTCTTTCGGTAAGCAAACTGTCGCTCCGATTTCAAAGCCAGTTTCTTTGTTATTAATTTTTATTTCTTCAGAACTATAGGCAAATGGAGGTTTAGGTGTTTGTGGTCTTTTTGTCTCCGTTTTCTCTATTTTTTCTCTCCCCATCAACAGAGGAACCGTGGAGCCCCCTTGCCTGAATGTTCCGTCAATTTTTTGACCTTCCTTATTGTAGACACCAACAAAGGCCATTTGTAATTTCTCATGCGTCAACATCACAGTGTCTCCTTGCAAACGAAATTCGCCTCCTGGAATACCTTCTTTGGTTTGATCCCAACTGTACAACATCACATCATACCCGTTATCAGATTCTGTG
>JBLIOB010000196.1:0-7919 GCA_047639575.1 Parvicellaceae bacterium | reverse complement strand
CATCCTCTAAAGCATCCGCTTCATTTTTGTACTCCCACATCCTCGTCCCGCCTAATGCTGGGCCGCATACTGTATTGTGAATAGCTATGATTGCTTGTAAACCAGTTTTCTGGTCATTACAAAACAGCACTTCCTCATGCCCCATGGACTTCATCGTTCCCAAAACCTGAGAATCTTGAGCCTTAATTTCTTTTATTAATTGAACATCCATCTTCCTCGCATGTTTAAGCTAAAAACTCAGTAGATTTGCCTTAGCTTATTTGATTAGTCAAAAAAGAAAAGAGCGCATTGTTTTTAACGGTGCGAAAATAATATAATTATATGAATTTAGAGCATGAAATCACTAGCACATCTTAACAAGTATCTTTGGAAGTACCGATGGAGATTGTTAGTTGGGTTTCTATTCATACTCGCTTCGAACGTCATTCAAGCTATTCTTCCGGCAAAAGTTCATGATGCAATCGAAGCATTCTCGGAGTTCATCAAGGAATACCCTAATGTCATCGATAAAGAAGCTTACTTTTCTGAAACCATTTTAACCTATGGAATTTACATTTTATTCGTCTATTTAGGACTTTCAATTCTTAGAGGAATCTTTGTGTTTTTAATGAGGCAAACGATAATAATTGTGAGTCGAAAGATAGAATATGATCTGAAAAATGAGATTTTCGACCAATATCAGCGATTGAGCATGAGTTTTTACAAGCGAAATAATACAGGTGATTTAATGAACCGTATTTCTGAAGATGTAACCAAAGTGAGGATGTATTTAGGCCCTGCAATCATGTATACGATGAACTTAATCTGCTTATTTGTGGTCTTGTTTATTTTCATGGTTCAAACCAGTTGGGAATTAACTCTATGGACCCTGATTCCTTTACCTATCATGTCAGTACTTATCTATTTAGTAAGTAGTACGATGAACAAAAGAAGCGAACTCGTACAAAGACAACAATCTAAGTTGACAACTTTTGTTCAGGAAATGTTCTCTGGAATACGTGTTATAAAATCATACAACCGACAGCATGACGCTTTAAACAATTTTGGCAACGAAAGTAACGAGTACAAAAAGCGATCATTGAGCCTAGTTCTGGTCAACGCGCTATTTATGCCCATTATTATTTTGCTAATTGGTATCAGCACAATAATCACAATATATGTTGGCGGGATTCAAACAATTGATGGAGAAATTACTTCTGCAGACATTGTCCAATTTGTTATTTACGTCAACATGCTTACTTGGCCGTTTGCTTCAATAGGGTGGGTGACTTCTATTGTTCAGCGAGCTGCTGCTTCTCAAGAAAGAATCAATGAATTCATGGATGAAAAACCTGAAATAGTGTCGGGTGAATTAGCCCCAGACAAAATAGATGGTACTATCGAATTTAAAAACGTCTCTTTCACCTATCCAGACTCAGGGATACAAGCTTTAAAAGGAATAGATTTCAAAGTAGAACCTGGGAAAACCTTAGCTATAATAGGTAGAACAGGAAGCGGCAAATCCACTATCACTGATTTAGTTGGACGTTTATATGATGCTACGGCTGGATCTATCTTAATCGATGGCCATCAGATTACTGAACTTAACCTGGACTCTCTTAGGTCTAACATTGGTTACGTTCCTCAGGAAGTCTTTTTATTCTCAGAGTCAATTGAAAACAACATACGATTTGGCATAGATACTGAAGTTGATTTTGAAACGATCGTACAAGCTGCAAAAGACGCTCATATTCATCATAACATTATTGAGTTCAAAGAACAATTCGATACAGTGTTAGGTGAAAGAGGAATAACGTTATCAGGAGGCCAAAAGCAACGTATATCAATCGCACGTGCTTTGGTACGGCAGCCAAACATATTAATATTTGATGATTGTCTTTCAGCAGTAGACACAGAAACGGAAGAGGAAATTCTATCTAATTTAAAAAGAATTATGGCTGGCAAGACCACCATTATCGTTAGCCATAGAATATCTTCTATCCAACATGCAGATGAAATTATAGTAATAGATGATGGTAAAATCATAGAAAGAGGCCGCCACCAAGAATTGCTTGACGCCAAAGGATCATATCGGGATCTGTATGACAAACAGCTTTCAGAAGCGTAAATCGAACAATTTCCTCTACTAAAGAGCACTTTTCATAGATGTGGGAACATTTTTTGTCGATTAATTTTGATTTCTCAGAAATTATGTTAATTTTGTTTAGGTCAAGTTTATAAGACTAACCCCGAAAAGTGAAGATGGACGAAGGAACGCAATATAGAGATGAGATATTCTCAAAATCAGTTAGAGCTGGTAAGCGAACCTATTTCTTTGATGTTAAGACGACAAAAGGGAGTGACCTTTACCTGACTATTACTGAGAGTAAGAAACGCGCTAACAAAGGTGGTCAGTTCTATTATGAAAAGCATAAACTTTTCCTTTACAAAGAAGACTTTGAAAAATTTGCGGAAGGGCTTGAGGAAGCGGTAGCTAAAATTAGCGAGCTAAAAGCAAGTGGAGAGTTCCCCGATTTGCAGCCAAATTATTCACCGCCTGACGAAAACAATCAACCGGAAGATTCTCAAGAATTTTCTACAAATGTAGATTTTAACAAGCAAGGTTAAGCTTTAAGTAATAAGTCTATTTGTCCTTCAATTCGATCCATGCCCTCTTCAGAACTGAATATCCCATCTTGTAAAACATTTTCTATTTCACTTATTTTCGGCCGATCTGCTAAGACTTCAACTTTCAAATAAGCTAATATATTAGCGAAGGCATCAACACCTCTTAAATTTCCAGCTCTTCCAGAAGATATTCCAACCAAAGCAGCTAATTTACCAGCAATTAATTCTGCGGAAAATGAATCTAAGAACGATTTAATGACCCCCGGAAATCCACCATGATATTCCGGAAGAACGAAAACAAACTTGTCGGCACCGATGAGATATTGATTTAAAATTTGATCATACCCTTCGGACCGATTCCCGTAACATTCTGTCCATGCAAAATCGCTTGGCAAATCCCTTAAGTTAAGTATCTGACAGTCAACTCCCCTGCTTGAAATACTTGATTTATAGATTTGAGCAATGACCATGCTATTACTTTTTTCTCTATTCGTTCCTACAATTATCGAAATCATTTTTATTAACATTTTAATTATACAAGGTTAGTGATTCCAAACCCCTATTGTCCCTCAATTTATATTTTTAAAGTAAGGCTATTTTGTTCATAAACCATCTCTTGAAAGCCCAATGAACATAATTCTGTTCAAAATTAGAAATATCAATTGGGCTTCACGCCTCTTTTGTAACGTATTTTTACAATGAACAAACTTCCACGAGTTTAATGAAAGTCACTTTTTATGGTCACGCATGCTTTATGGTTGAAATTGGAACTACTAAGGTCCTTTTTGATCCATTCATAACTGGCAATGCACTTGCTAGGCATATCGATGCTAATGCAATTGAGGCTGACTTCATTTTAATCTCGCATGGACATGAGGATCATATGTTGGACGCTGAACCTATTGCAAAGCGGACAGGAGCAAAAATAGTTGCGCCATATGAAACGGCCATGTGGTTTTCTCAAAAAGGATTGGATGTTCACCCGATGAATCACGGAGGTCAATGGAAATTTGATTTTGGTACGGTTAAGATGACAAATGCAGTTCATTCTAGTATTTTACCGGATGGTAATTATGGAGGGAACGCGGCCGGTTTTGTAATTGAATCTGATGAAGGTTGTTTTTACTACTCAGGTGACACCGCCTTAACCATGGATATGAAATTGGTAGGTATGCAGCACAAGCTCAACTTTGCCATTTTGCCTATAGGAGACAACTTCACTATGGGAATAGACGATGCAATTCTTTGTGCGGAATTCATCAATTGTAAAAATATTATGGGAGTGCATTACGACACTTTCGGATTTATAGAAATTAATAAGGAAGAAGCTAAATCAAAATTTGAAGCGGCTGGGAACAAACTTACTATTCTGGAGATTGGAGCATCTGCAGAACTAACCTGAAACTAAGGAAAACAAACATGGGCAAGATTATAACTATCGTTAATCAAAAAGGTGGAGTTGGGAAAACAACCACGGCAATTAATCTTGCAGCGGCACTTGGTGTGTTAGAAAAGAAAGTACTTCTTGTAGATGCAGACCCTCAGGCAAATGCTACATCTGGTGTTGGATTTGATCCGAAAAATGTAAAGACAAGTATTTACGAATGTTTGATTAATGAAGTGGAACCCAGGGATATTGTCCTAACGACTCAATCTCCAAATCTTGATCTTATTCCTGCTCATATTGATCTTGTAGGTGCCGAAATTGAATTAATCAACTTGCCAAAAAGAGAATCCATGCTGAAATATGCATTGGAAAAAATTAAAGATGACTATGATTTCATCATCGTTGACTGCTCTCCATCGTTAGGCTTAATTACTATTAATGCATTAACTGCATCTGATTCTGTAATTATTCCTGTTCAATGCGAATATTTTGCATTAGAAGGGCTAGGCAAACTACTGAATACTGTTAAAATTGTTCAAGGAAGGCTGAACAAAGAATTAGATATTGAGGGAATTCTATTAACAATGTATGACACTCGTTTACGACTTGCAAACCAAGTGGTAGAAGAGGTTAAGATGCATTTCCAACAATTGGTTTTTGACACAATTGTACACCGAAACACAAGACTAGGTGAAGCTCCAAGCTATGGAGAACCTATTATTCTTCACGATGCAAGTTGCAAAGGCTCTATAAACTACCTAAATTTGGCGCGAGAAGTACTCCAAAACAACAATCTTACCCGGATTGCTGAAAGCGACAAAATTATTGAGGTAGAAAATGAGCTCTAGAAAAGGCGGATTAGGAAAAGGTCTTGGTGCACTATTAGAAAGTGCAGATACAGATATAACAACATCAAAAAGTTTAAACAACAGTGGTAGTGAGTCTGCCCTAGTTGGTTCAATCTCTCAGGTTTCCCTATCTCAAATTACGGCTAACCCATTCCAACCTAGAACAGAATTTGAAAAGGAATCACTAATTGACCTGACGAATTCGATTAAAGAACATGGTCTTATCCAACCCATCACTCTCAGGAAAATGGGCAGAGGAACTTATCAAATTATTTCTGGAGAAAGAAGGTTCAGAGCATCTCAGATTGCAGGATTAGACGTAGTACCCGCATATATTAGAATTGCCAATGACCAAACCATGTTGGAAATGGCGATCGTTGAAAATATTCAAAGAGAAGATTTAAATGCTATCGAAATTTCAATCAGTTTTCAAAGATTGATGGATGAATGCAGTTTAACACAAGAAGAACTAAGTGATAAAGTAGGTAAGAAAAGATCTACAGTTACTAATTACCTTCGATTATTAAAACTTCCAAACGAGATTCAAGCCGCTATTAGAGACCAGAAAATTGCCATGGGTCATGCAAGAGCATTGCTTTCCATAACTAATGAAGCAGAACAGCTCGAAGCCCTAGCAGCAATTCTTAGTAACAATCTTTCTGTTAGAAAAGTAGAGGAACTTGTGAAAGAAAAAACAAGCGGCAAAGCATCCTCACAAATATCTTTAAGCAAATCGGAAGAGCGGAAAGTAGCTCAACTTTCTCAAAAGTTAGTCACCAAGATTAATGTCTCGATGAACAATAGAGGTAAAGGAAAAATCGTTATTGACTTTAAGAATGATTCCGAATTTAATCGAATCATAGAAAAGTTGAATGATTAACTGGCTCAAATACAACCTTCTTTTTATTCTATTACTTCTGGCTCAGTTTACCTATTGCCAGGATTCAACTCAAGTTACTTTACAGGATACGGTTTCGAACGAAAAAGCCAAAAAGGATTCGAATTACCGATCTCCAAAACGTGCTGTGTTTTTGTCTGCTATACTCCCTGGAGCCGGACAAGTTTACAATCATGCCCCGATGAAAGGCAAAAGAAATTTATGGAAGCTGCCTTTTATATATGCCGGTCTGGGAACGAGCACTTACTTCTTGTTAGACAATATCAAAAACTACAAAAGTTACCGAGCTGAATATATTTATAGGTTAGATTGTGATACTTGCTCAGCCATAAATTATCCAACTTTTTCCGTAGATAATTTAAGAACGGCCATAGATCAATATAAAAACTGGAAAGACATGTCTGTGGTTATTATGGCCGGGATCTATGTGTTACAATTGGTAGACGCAAGTGTAAGTGCGCATCTATTTAATCACGACATCTCGCCTAACCTCACCTTAAGAATTGCCCCAACAGCCAGAATCAGCAATACTAGTTACGTAGGCATGAGTTTCACTTTATTCCGAAGACACTGAAAATTTGAGTGCAAATTCTTTCATACGATTACTCAATACTTCTTTCATTCAATCATTCTTTCATTAATAAATTCTATCATTAATTTAATGAGTACTTTTATCCGCTTGAGAAGGATGAAAATCGCACTAATAGGATATGGTAAAATGGGCAAGGCAATTGAACCAATTGCGCTTGAAAGAGGACATGAAATCGTGTTAAAAGCGCAGACTTCGGAAGAAGTTGATCCACAAATCCTCGCTGAGGCTGACGTAGCCATCGAATTCACTTCTCCAGAATCAGCCAAAACAAATATCTTATTATGTTTTAATAGTAACACTCCTGTTGTGATAGGAACAACAGGTTGGTATGAAAACATGGATGAAATAAGAGCTGAAATGGATTCTAAAAATGGCGCTATGCTTCCTGCAACAAATTTTAGCTTAGGCGTTAACATTTTTTTTGAAATAAATAAGAGGTTAGGCGCGTTGATGAACAATCAACATCAATACGATGTAATGATTGAAGAAACACATCATATTGAAAAACTAGATGCCCCAAGTGGCACGGCTATAACTATTGGCGAAGACGTTTTAAGCGTAGTCGATAGAAAAAAGAATTGGATAAATACTTCTTCAAGCGAATCCGAAGAATTATCTATTATCTCTCATCGAGAACCGGATGTTCCGGGAACTCATATTGTAACTTATGAATCTGAAGTAGATTCGATTATACTAGAGCACGTTGCTCATAGTCGAAAAGGATTTGCCTTAGGCGCTGTTATTGCTGCCGAATTTTTAGCTGGCAAAACTGGAATCTACTCCATGAAAGACGTATTAAACCTGAATTAACATGTTCGTTTTAGACCTTCCACATATACTATTATACCTGCTCGTCATCCTATATTTTCTGACGTTTCCGAAAATATTTGCAAAAGCAGGATACGAAAAACCGATACATGGATATATTCCGGTTTACAACATGCTCATCTTATTAAAGCTGTTGAAAAAACCGTGGTGGTGGATCCTTCTCTTGTGTGTACCAGGGGTTAATCTTTTAGTGTTAATAATCATCAACGTAAATGTCAACTGGGCCTTCGGAAATCGAAAATTCCAAGATGTTTTATTAGCTATTGTATTACCTCATTTGGTCATGTATAAAAGTGCATTTCAAGAAAAAACTAATTGGGTTGGTGCGCTAGTTTGGAAGAACAAGAAAGAAAAAGGAATGATTCGCGAATGGGGTGACGCACTATTGTTTGCAGTTGTTGCAGCAGGAATTATTAGAGGTTTCTTCTTTGAAGCATTTACGATTCCAACTGGATCGATGGAAAAGGATTTGTTAATTGGTGATTACCTTTTTGTAAATAAAATAGCATACGGATCTAAGCTGCCCCAAACGCCAATTGCCGTTCCATTTTTCCATAATGTAATTCCGGGATCATACATCAACTCTTATACCCAATGGTTTTCTATGGATTATCACAGATTACCAGGCTACCAGGATGTTGGCAGAAATGAAATTGTAGTGTTTAATTATCCAGCCGGTGATACCGCACTACTTGGAAGAAACCCTGACGGATCTGAGTTACAGGGTCACAACTATCATCAATATTTGAAAAACGAGGC
>JBLIOB010000195.1:0-7926 GCA_047639575.1 Parvicellaceae bacterium | reverse complement strand
CTTCATTAGAGCGCTTTTTTAATGGCCATAGCATAGCCTAAATGAAGCGCTTCATGCATGTTGCTGAACGCAATAGCTTCTTCTACTGTTTTCAAAGTAATATTATAGCTGGTTGTGTATTCAGTAAAAGGGGTTGCAGTTAATAGGCCACCGTTGTAATCTTCCAACATCCAATCAGCTGAGTCATTTGCAAGCTCCTTTAATAGGTTGATCTCAGATACCGGAGTTGATTCAGCTGGAGAAGTTCCAATTTTATACCGCTTCACTAAATCAGAGTTTAAGCGCATCTGACTTCCAGCGAGCTTGTAACAAAGTAGTTGTTGACTGGCAATGGCGTGGCCAAAATTCCAAATGATATTATTAGAAAATCCACCAGGTATCTTATCTAATTCTGAAGGAACTAAAGCATCAACTAACTTAATGAAATTGTCCCTAGTTGCTTTTAATCTTACTATATCTTGCTCAATCATTTATCTCCATTTTACCCGAATATAATGTTCATTTTTGACATAATCCAAAGGAACCTCATTAAGAATTTCTTCCCGAAGTTTTTCAATTAATATTTCTTTAGCAAAACCGTTATGTACAACTATACTAACCTCTCTAATGGGCTTTGGATCTTTAAATGGAATTCCTTTAAACTTGGAATTCGCCAGTGAGAGTTCTGGCACTAGAGTAAATCCATCATTGTTTTGAATTAAGTTTTTTATGGTCTCTATTGATCCGCTTTCATATGTAAAGGGTTGGTTAGCGCTTTCCTTGCAAATATTTAATACTTGATTCCGAAAGCAATTTCCTTCGTTTAATAGCCAAAGGCCTTCTGCCTGAGCGATTTGATTCTTAGTAACAAAGGATTTCTTTGCTAATGGATGATTCTGTGATGCGAATACGGTGAAAGGCTCATTGTAAAGTGGGACTTCCCTTAAATTTTGTTCTTCTAGTGGTGTTACTAAAATTCCCATATCAACTTGATCTGAATTAAGAGCTTCCACGATATCTTCCGATTTCATCTCTTTAAAGATGAGCTGAGTCAACGGATATTTATTAGCGAAATTCATAGCGAACAATGGTATTAAATAAGGCGCTACGGTTGGGATAATCCCAATTTTAAAGGTTCCGGTTAAGTTTTCTTTCTCATCATTAACAAGTTCTTTCAATTGATGAACTTCTCTTAAGATAGACCGAGCTTTAAGAACGATAGTTTCGCCTAACGCAGTTGGTTCCAAAGGAGTCTTCTTGCGATCAAAAATGGCAATACCAATTTCATCTTCTAATTTTTTCACTTGCATGGTCAATGTGGGTTGGGTAACAAAGCAGTGTTCGGCAGCTTTTACGAAATGACGGTAGGTGTCTAACGCCACGATATATTCCATTTGTTGTATTGTCATATAGATAAAACCTATACAAAGATATAGAATATCTATTTGATTGATATATGATTATCCAATATGTTTGTGACGTAATAATTAAAACAAAAGATATGAGAACGAAGATATACATGGAACACGCAAACATTTCAGTTACCAATTTGAACAAAGCAGTTGAGTTTTTCCAAACTGCATTTCCAACTTTTAAAGTTAGAGGTGGAGGAGAAGGTTGGTTGCACCTTGGAGATGAAGAAACATACTTAGCACTTAGTGAAGGCAACAAAGGAAAAACAGAACATCCAGATTACGAGGAGTTAGGAATTAACCATTTGGGCTTCGTTGTTGAAGATGTAGATTCTATAGCAAAACGAATGGACGCGCATGGGTTTAAAAGAAGCTATCCCAAGCAAATTCAGAAATACAGAATTCGCGACTACTTTAACGATGGAGATGATAATCAATATGAATTCGTACAGTATTTAAGCGATAAGGACGAAGAAAGAAACTCATACAACGATTAAGCATGAGCAAGTTCACGATTCGTAAGAAAGAACTCGGACCCCTAGTTGTTTCAACTCCAGTTACAATCATTGATTCTAATGGCCGCGAAATGAGCATAGAGAAATCTCCTCCTGGCAAAGATGGGATTTCTCTATGCGGTTGCGGTCGTTCGAATCGAATGCCATTTTGTGATGGGAGTCATAAAGTTATAAGCATAAAAAAGCCCACTAGCTTCTAGAAGCTAGTGGGCTTAATGTTTTTAACTGAAACTAGTTTTGCGGATCGATCAACTTTACGTTGCTTGGATCAACTACTTCTTTTTTCAAATCAGCTTTTTCTGTTGGCTTTCCCTTTTTAACAAGAGTCATTTCTTTTACAAGGTGATCAGCTCCTGCATATTTGTCAATTACAAATAATACATATCTGATATCTACTGAAATAGTTCTTTGGATATTTGGTTCAAAGTAGATGTCTCCACTCATTGCTTCCCAGTTACCATCAAAAGCACAACCAATTAACTCTCCGTTTCCATTAATTACAGGAGATCCTGAATTTCCACCAGTGATATCGTTATTACTTAAAAAGCAAACATTCATCACACCATTATCTCCATATTGACCATAGTCTTTAGCCTCATATAGTTCTTTCAACTTATCATGGATATAAAACTCGTGAAATACATCAGTCGCTCCTTCATCTTTTTCCATTACTCCAGCTAGTGTAGTACTGTTTTTGTACGTTACGCCATCTTTAGCGTCATAAGCTAATACTTGACCGTAAGAAACTCTCATCGTAGAGTTCGCATCTGGCGCATAGGTTTTATCAGGGTTCATTTTTCTTAATCCATCAACGAAAAGTCTTTTGGCGGTAGCCATCTGTCCTTCAGCGGCTTGCTTAGGCATTACAACTTTCTCAATGTAAGAAGCAATGAAATCAGTCATTAATGAATAAACCATGTCTTTTTCAAGCGTAGCTTTATCATCTAATTTCTCCAACCAAACTTTTAGTTTTTCCATTGAAGTGAAAGGTGACTTAGCGTAGTACTTATCTACTAATTTTTTCCAGTTCCCTTTTGCTTTACCATTATAGTAAGTCAATCTTTCTGGATGAAATTCAGCAGGAACATCATTCACATAAAGTTCCATCATTTGAGCAAATGTGTTTCTATCAATGTCAACGTTGTAATCTTTGAAGTGCGCCTTAGCCGCTTCCAAAATCGCTTCTTTTGCAATTTGAATTTGTCCAGCATCTCCGGATTCCAAAGCCGGTCCGATCTGAGCTCTTGATCCAAAGTTTCCAAATACAAACCCTGCGATGTCAGCTCCAAAAACAGCTTCTTGCAAATAAACGTCTCCGTAAACATATTTTGAAAGTGTTGCGTGAGCAGTTTCAAAAGTAGATAATACCGATCCGTACTTTTCTCTTTTTGCTGCATCGCTATTTGCCCATTTTGCAAAGTCATCCTCAATTGCTTTCTTCTTATCCCAAACTTTATTTTTTACTAACTGAGTACTTTGACCAATGAAATATTTCCAGTAGTTAGATACTCCAGCGTGCTTCGAAGCGTATTGAATTCTAATTGCTTCAGATTTAGCTTGTCCTTCTTCCATCAAGTCTAACTTGATTCTTCTAATCTTTACTCTAGCTGGTTGAGATAAATCAACTGCCATTTTTACTCCATAAGAAGTTAAGTAACGATCTGTAGATCCTGGGTAACCCATAACCATTGCATAGTCACCTTCTTTAACACCGTTTAAAGAAATTGGTAAATGATGTTTTGGAGCATAAGGCTTGTTGGTTGCAGCATAATCAGCTGGACCGTTATCGTCTCCAGCATATACTCTAAACATAGAGAAATCACCTGTGTGTCTTGGCCACATCCAGTTGTCGGTATCTCCACCGAACTTTCCAATAGATGATGGAGGTGCGCCTACTAATCTGATATCCTTAAAAATATTATATCTAAAGATGTAATATTCGTTGCCTTCGAAAAAAGATTTGATTTGGATCTCATACTTGTCTCCTTCTTTTTTCATTAAAGCTGCTTTGTTCTCTCTGATTTTAGCGCCTCGGGCTCCAGCATCCATTTTGTCAGTTACGCCAGCTAACATAGTAGCAGTTACATCATCCATTGAATGAAGGAAATAAACTGTCAGCCCTTCGATTGGAATTTCCTTGTCTCTACTCATTGCCCAGAATCCATCCGCTAAATAATTGTGTTCTGGAGTACTGTTTTCTTGAATTGCGTTAAATCCACAATGATGATTAGTTAACATCAAACCTTCTTTAGAAATGATTTCACCTGTACAGAAACCACCTCCTAATGCAACAATAGCATCTTTTAAACTAGAATTGTTGACTGAATAAATTTCTTCTGCCGTTAATTGCAAGCCATGCTTCTGCATGTCAACATGGTTTAATCTCTTAATTAAAAGAGGAAGCCACATTCCTTCATTTGCATTTGCCGCTGGAATGGTTAGAATAGCAACTAGAATGATAATTATTAATTTTTTCATGCTTTAAGTTTTAAAGTGGGACAAAAGTAGCCTTTCACCGAATAATTTTCCTTGATTTTGTTGTGGGTGGCAAAAATAACAATATTAACGGAGTTCGAAAATGATTGTAAAAGTTAATTGGTGGACTTAATTGGCGATGGTTAAGATTAAGGTCCATATTTATTGCCGGACCTTTTTGCCATAGCAAGCTTAGCTGCATTCTTTGGGCTAATTGTTTGATTTTGTACTTGTTCTTCCAATTGGGCAATTTCGGCAGCTTGATTTGAATTGTAAAATGAACTACGCAATTCTTCCATTATAGCTTCATGCATCCAATGAACGGCTTGTCTTTTTCGCTCTTCTTCAAAATGCCCATTAATTTTTAGCTGATTTTCAAAAGATTCGATCAACTCCCATATTTCAGTGAGCCCAGTTTGTTCTTGCGCTGAACAAGAAAGAACCTGAGGAATCCATCCACTTTCTGAAGCCGGAAATAAGTGAAGCGCATTTTTATAGGTCCTCGATGCTAATTTGGCTGGATGAATATTATCTCCATCAGCTTTGGTAATAACCAGCGCATCCGCCATTTCCATAATGCCTCTTTTAATTCCTTGAAGTTCATCTCCTGCGCCAGAAAGCATTAGCAATAAGAAGAAATCAACCATCGATTTAACGGCAGTTTCGCTTTGACCCACACCTACAGTTTCTATAAGGATTACATCATAACCGGCTGCTTCACATAATATGATAGCTTCTCTAGTTTTAAGTGCTACACCTCCTAAGGAACCTCCGGCTGGGGTAGGCCTTATAAAAGCGTTCGCATTTTGAGCCAACGTTTCCATTCGCGTTTTATCTCCTAAAATCGATCCTCCTGATTTTTTACTGCTTGGATCAACAGCCAGTACGGCCAATTTTTTTCCTTGGGAAGTAAGGAGTGAACCAAAGGATTCGATAAAAGTACTTTTACCCACACCTGGTACTCCGGAGATTCCAATTCTTATAGATTGACCAGAAACAGTAAGACATTTGTCTACTAATTCAGAAGCAATTAGTTCATGCTCCGGTTTGGTACTTTCTAATAAAGTGATTGCCTGGCCAAGAGCTGCAATGTTTCCATTTTTAATCTCTTCAAATAAATCGGCAGCGGATTGCTGGTTCTTTATTCGAGCTGCTCGAATTTTATTTGCGATATCTTTTTTTTCGGGCACTCTCAAAGGTAGAGAATTAATGATAGAATGTGATAATGATTGAATGATAGAATGTGGTGATGAATGAATGATAGAATGTGGTAATGAATGAAGGATAGAATGGTTTAATGCTGGAATGTGATAATGATTGAATGATAGGATGTGGTAATGAATGAAGGATAGAATGGTTTAATGCTGGAATGTGATAATGATTGAATGATAGGATGTGGTAATGAATGAAGGATAGAATGGTTTAATGCTGGATTGTGATAATGATTGAATGATAGGATGTGGTAATGAATGAAGGATAGAATGGTTTAATGCTGGAATGTGATAATGATTGAATGATAGGATGTGGTAATGAATGAAGGATAGAATTAATAATGGGATTATCACATGGGATTATCAATGCTGGAATATTTAATGAATGGATGTCTTTTACCTCTTCATTCAATCCTTCTATCATTCTATCATTCCTTACCTCCTTACCTCCTTACCTCCTTACCTCTTTCCGGCCTACTGAGCAGCTACGTATGTGTCAACCCAAGTTTCTTCTTGCACGTCTTTCATCAGCTTGAACATGTTGTCTCCATAGAAGAAGTCAGAGATATAGACAATCCCGTAGTTCTGAAGAATTTGGATTTGTGGCCAGTTTGGACGAAATGCATTTGCTGCCCATCCGCCAACTATTTTAGAATCAGAAGTCACTTTATCCTGTCGATATTGTGGGTTTTTACTATATCTCAATCGCCAAAGATCATTAACGTTTCGCTGGGCAATACAGTCCAATGAAATGTACTTATCCATCGAGTTATCCAAAATCCAGAAACAATCTCCAATGCCTTGCTCACTCCATAGATCTTTTTTATCAGGGTTTGCCTTTGACCATTGCAGGCCTCTCATCATTAGGATCCAATTGTTTCTTGAAACAACTTTACGACTCAACATTTTATTGTTCTCGTCTGTTTCAACAATAGCATACGTTATTAAACCTGAGTTAGCAGTAGGGTTAATAGAGAACCCGAAATGTGAGTGTAACTCATCATTTATAATTTCATCATCTGGGTAGGTGCCAGAAAAAAGCAGCCCCCAAAAGAGTATTATTATAAGATTCTGAAAAATTTTCATTGTTGGCTTTAACGTAAAAAACACGTTTAGGTTCAAAGCTAAGATACAAAATCATATATAAATCAGTAAATCAGTGATTTACATGGTTTTAAACAGGTCCTTTTTGTAGATGGAATGATTAGAAATGATGAATGTAATTTGGTGTAATGCAAAAGTCGAGTTTGACGTCATTTTGATTAATATCACTTATGATGTCAACTGGCTCAAAAAACGAGAGACCAATTTTTTCTACATCCGGTCTACAGGAAGCTAAAAATCTATCGTAAAATCCTTTTCCGTAACCGACCCGATTGCCTAATAGATCATAAGCGAGTAGCGGTATTATGATTCGATCAATTTCTAAATTATCTATTGCAGGTCCTCCAATTGGTTCAGGCACTCCGAAGGCAGAAGTTTTAATCTCAATTTCTTCTGTAAATGCCACCGTTTTCATTGTTCCATTATTGAAGTCAGTTATTCCAGTGCAAGTGATTAGATCATTGTGACGTAAGTTTTCAATAATTTGAAACGTGTCAACCTCCTGAAATTTTTTGATTGAAAGGAAAAGATGGGTGGTTTCTACTTCGCTAAAATTGTCTTGAAGTTGAGCAGCAATTAACTTGCTCAATTGTAGAATTGATTCTTCGGAAATTTCTTTCCTTTTGGATTTATAAGATGGTCTTAAGTCTGATTTAAGCACGATTATTGATTTGGCATCATGCCCATAGCTGCACCCTGCATTTCGGTATTGTGCAAATTATCTGCTTGCTCAATGGCTCTGTTGGTAGCAAGAACTAATAATTCTTGTAGTTCTTCTTGATCACCTTCTAACAAAGAAGGGTCGATCTTAATGTCAAGTATTTTTCTATTACCATTAATGAGGACGACTAATTTACCATTTTCTGCTTCACCTTGAACAGTTAACGTTTCAAGTCGAGCTTTGATTACTTCCATTTGCCCTTGCATTGCCTGCATTTTTTCCATCATTCCTTTTCCAAACATCTACTTATAATTTTTGTTCCTCACTTTGTTCTTGTTCGCTCGCAATTCGATCTCTTTTGACCTGGTTTCTAGCAGCCATTTTGTCTCGGTCTTTTTTATTAGACAAAAACAATCTAATTCCGATTATTATTCCCAGGAAAAAAACTAGGCCGATTAAAGCTGCTAATATAGTATCTCCTAATGTCATTAGAATCGATATAATATGGAAGGAGAAATTGAAATCCCTCTGCTTGTTATATTTGGGTTAACCATCATTGGAGTATAAAA
>JBLIOB010000194.1:0-8056 GCA_047639575.1 Parvicellaceae bacterium | reverse complement strand
TGCTTTCCGAGAAGAAGTAGGAGGATTTCGTAAAGAGTGTAAATCGGCCTTAAAGCCATATAGATACTCATTTGGCAGAACCACTTTTTTCAATTACAAAGGATATAACACGGCCAAAGAAATTGAAGTTTCACTGATGTTAGATGCCCGTTATAAATTCACTTTTAATGCTCAGGGCGTTACTTTGGAGCCAATAAAAGTTCGAGTATTTAATCGACCTTCTGATTACAATAAAAGGATCTTGTTATTTGAGAAAAACGGTATCAGTAGTGGATCTTTTCATTTCACTTCAGATCAGTTATTTGAAAACCTTAAAAAACACTATAAGGAAAAAGGGTTACCAGATGATGAGGTCGAAAAATTACTTTTATCCAAAGTTTATATTGATTACATAATTCCAGCTATTGATGAAGAATTCGAAGTGGACCCCGAGTCTGGGAGAAGAAAAGCAATCCTTAAAAAAGGCGCCATTGTATTCGCCTCTGGTTATGAGAACTTGGATCAGCGATAACGCTAAAAAGATTAGTCTATTTTCACTATTGACTATTTCAATTATTTTATTTCAAAATTGTTACGTCAGTAAAAATTTAGATCGGGACGTTAAGATTTCTATCAATGAAGTTTTCCCGATCGCTGTTAATTCTACTGGCGAAGAAGGTTTCACAGCCCGTTATACCGAGACTGAATATTTAAAAGCTTTTCTTGAAGGTTTAAACGGTGAGTTTGATAACAATAAGATTATAGTAGTTAAAGATTCTACTGCTGAATTCATCGTAACTATTGATTCATTTTCAACAACCGAATCTTCAACTTCGGAAACAGTAAATGATGCAAACTCTGCTGAAAATGGACTATCATTCACGCTTACTTCGATAGAAAATAGATCCAGTGGGTCTATTATTTCTAATAACATCCAAGATCAAGGAACATGGTTTGCGGTAAAAAACAGAAATGAAAAACTAAAAAGTCGTACTAAGAAAGATGGGACGACTACTCATAACGAAAGAGACTTCACTGAAGACGCAGCGATTCGGTTCGCAGATGCAGCTGGAAGGAGAGCTGGCGCTCGAATAGTAAATGATATTCACGGTTTTTTAAAATAATAGTTGCGAGTAGTCAATTACAATTGTCTAATTGTGGTTATGGAAAGATCATTTTCATGTTAATACTCAATCAACTTCTTTCTATCTTTGCCAACCTAAATTAGTAGTTGATGATTAATGTAACCCTTCCTGACGGAACAGTTAAAGAATACAATAAAGGAGCTAATGCCCATGATGTAGCGATGAGCATAAGCGAAGGTTTAGCAAGAAACGTACTGGCAGCTGAGATAAACGGAGAAATCTGGGATTCAAACCGACCGATCAATGAAGATGTTGATTTAAAATTATTGACTTGGAATGATCAAGGCGGAAAATCTACGATGTGGCATTCATCTGCTCACATAATGGCGGAAGCCCTGGAGTTTTTCTATCCAGGCATCAAACTGGCAATTGGACCTCCAATTGAAAATGGATTCTACTACGATGTTGATTTAGGAGAACATGAAATCTCAGATAAAGATTTTAAGAAAATTGAGGACAAAATTTTGGAGCTGGCTCGGGAGAAAAACGAGTTTGTAAGAAAAGACATTAGTAAAGCAGATGCCATCGATTACTTTAAAGGTAAGGATGATGAGTATAAGCTTGAGCTACTAGAAGGATTAGATGACGGGACAATAACCTTTTATACCCAAGGAAATTTCACCGATTTATGCAGAGGCCCACATATTCCTCATACTGGATACATTAAAGCCATTAAACTAATGAGTATTGCCGGTGCTTATTGGCGTGGAGACGAAAACAACAAACAACTTACGCGAGTCTACGGAATCACATTTCCAAAGCAAAAAGAGCTGAAACAACATCTAGAGATGTTGGAAGAAGCAAAGAAAAGGGATCACCGTAAGATCGGAAAGGAAATGGACTTGTTCACGTTTTCTCCGAGGGTTGGTCAGGGATTACCACTTTGGCTTCCGAAAGGTGCTGCACTTAGAAATAGGTTAGAGGATTTCATGAAGAAGGCGCAGTTAGCTTCTGGATATAAACCAGTTATAACTCCGCATATAGGGCACAAAGATCTTTACATCACATCAGGTCATTATGCGAAGTATGGTGCCGATTCATTTCAACCGATCAATACTCCAGCTGAAGGTGAAGAGTTTTTGTTAAAACCAATGAACTGCCCACACCACTGTGAGATTTTTAAAGCGAGACCTCGTTCATATAAAGATCTCCCGTTGAGACTTGCGGAATTCGGTACCGTTTACCGCTACGAGCAAAGTGGGGAATTACATGGATTAACAAGAGTACGAGGATTTACCCAAGATGATGCTCACTTGTTTTGTAGGCCAGACCAAGTTGAAGAAGAATTTAAGAAAGTAATTGATCTTGTACTTTACACGCTTAACGCACTAGATTTTAAAGACTTTAAAGCTCAAATATCATTAAGAGATAAAAAAGATCGATCCAAGTATATCGGTTCCGATGAAAATTGGGAAAAAGCAGAACAGGCAATTATCAACGCAACTGCACAAAAAGACCTAGAAACATTCATCGAATATGGAGAAGCAGCATTCTATGGACCGAAGTTAGATTTCATGGTGAAAGATGCACTTGGAAGAAGCTGGCAACTAGGCACTATTCAGGTTGATTATAACTTACCCGAGCGATTTGAATTGGAATATACAGGCTCAGATAATGCGAAGCATCGACCTGTCATGATTCATCGTGCGCCATTTGGTTCATTGGAACGCTTCGTTGCTGTATTAATAGAACATTGCGCAGGAAAGTTCCCATTATGGTTAAATCCTGAACAAGTGGTTATTTTACCGCTTAGCGATAAGTTTAATGATTATGCTGAAAAAGTTTCCAGTTTGTTAAATAATTACGATATTCGCAGCCTTGTTGACGATCGTAGCGAAACGGTAGGAAAGAAAATTCGTGATAATGAGCTGAAAAAAATACCTTTCATGCTGGTTGTTGGAGAGAATGAAGCTTCCGAAAACACAGTTGCAGTGCGGAAACAAGGAGAAGGTGACTTAGGTACAAAAACCATTGAAGAATTTGCAAAATTCATAGATGATTTAATTGAACAAGAGTTAAATTCAAAAGTAACTTCTACAGATGACGAAACTTCGGATCAGTAGGAAATTGTATCATAAAGAGGAGGACTAACCATAGCAGTACGTAGAGGCCGAGGCCGCAGACCAGTAAAAAAGGAAGATCCACATAAGATCAATGACAAGATCTTAGCACAAGAAGTGCGTGTGATTGGTGAAGGAGTTGAACCAGCGGTTTACTCCATCAAGGAAGCCATACAAATGGCAGATGATCAAGGATTAGACTTGGTGGAAATTTCACCTAAGGCTAAACCACCTGTTTGTAAAATAATCGACTATAAGAAATTCTTATACGAGCAAAAGAAGAAGCAGAAAGAGCTGAAGTCTAAGCAAGTAAAAGTAGTCGTAAAAGAAATTCGATTCGGACCAAATACCGATGACCATGATTTCAACTTTAAGTTGAATCATGCGAAAAAGTTTTTGAGCGAAGGGAGTAAAGTAAAAGCATACGTTTTCTTTAAAGGGAGAACTATTGTGTTTAAAGAAAGAGGAGAAATCTTATTATTGAAATTTGCGCAGGAGCTTGCAGACATTGGTCTTGTTGAGCAAATGCCTAAGTTAGAAGGTAAAAAGATGATCATGATGATCCAACCTCTTAAGAAGAAGTAAAACAAGTAATAAATATTTTTGAGCAATGCCTAAAATGAAGACAAATGCCAGTGCAAAGAAAAGATTCAAAGTAACTGGTTCAGGTAAAATCAAAAGAAAACACGCGTTCAAAAGTCACATTTTGACTAAAAAATCTAAGAAGAGAAAGAGAAATCTTACGAAGTCTGGATTAGTACACAAGGCTGATGTTAAAAACATCAAATTACAACTTGGACTGTAGTCTTTAATTTTATTTGAGTAACAATTGGTTAATGTCCTAACCTAAAGAAGGACAATGTTAAACCCGGTTTTTAGTTAAAAAAGTCTTCGATTCGTTCGAAGCACTAACAGCCAAAAAACAATAGAAATGCCTAAATCAACGAACAGCGTAGCTGCCAAAGCCAGAAGGAAAAAGGTTCTTAAGCAAGCTAAAGGCTATTACGGAAGAAGAAAAAACGTCCACACTGTTGCTAAGAATGCAGTAGAAAAAGGACTTACTTACGCATATAGAGATAGAAAACAAAACAAAAGAAATTTCAGATCTTTATGGGTACAAAGAATTAATGCTGCCGCTAGAGAGCACGGAATGTCATATTCAGTGTTTATGGGTAAAGTTTCTGCAAAAGGAATCACTATAAACAGAAAAGTTTTAGCTGATCTTGCATTAAACAATCCAGATGCGTTTAAAGCAATCGTAGATGCTGTAAAGTAATCTTATCGATAACATTATTAAAAAAAGGGATTCAGTTGAATCCCTTTTTTTTGCTCTTTACGTTTATTTACATTTAATAAAAAGTAACCAATGAATGATTTAAGCTGGAGCGAATTCTCAAAAGTTGAAATACGCACAGGCACCATAATTCAAGCCGATGTTTTTCAGGAAGCAAAAGTTCCAGCATTTAAATTAAAAATAGATTTTGGCGATCTGGGCCAACGGAAAAGTTCAGCTCAAATTACAGATCACTACACACCCGATTCTTTAATTGGAAAGCAAATAGTAGCTGTAGTCAATTTTCCACAAAAACAAATTGGACCATTTATGAGCGAATGTCTTGTATTAGGTTCGGTCAATCAAGACGGAGCAGTAACGCTTCTTCAAACTGAGCGCAACACGACAAACGGTGAACGGATCTCTTAATTTTTTATTTCTTATCGCTTTTACCTTTATCGGAGGCAATCTCTTGGCTCAAGAGCTTTTAGTATCGCATGAAAATGGGTTCCATGGACTCGAGTTCAACCTTGAATTATCATGCGATAAATGTGATGAAATTTGGTATTCTATTGATGGAAGCGACCCCAAATTTAGAAGTAAGTACTCATCCCCTATTTTAATTTCAAAGAACCTAGTTAAAGAAAATTCAATTGCTCTAATTCCTACAACTGTCATTCCAAATATAGGCAAAGGTGAAAAATGGCACCATTGGCTGGAACCAGGAGAATATGAAAAAGCTGTGCCTATTAAAATCGGTGGATATTTGAATGGAGAATTAATTACCTCTTATGCATATAGAACTTATTTCTTTGAAAGCGACTGGCATCTATTTCCTACTTTCTCTTTAAATATAGACCCATCTGAATTATTTGATGACAGCTTAGGCCTTTTTGTTCCAGGTATCTTTGTAGAACCTGGCAATTCCATTTGGACTGGCAACTATCACAGGAAAGGTGAAAATTGGGAAAGACCAGTTCACGTAACTTATTTGAAAGATTCAAAAACAGAACAGGATAAAGATCTAGGGATGAGAATTCATGGATTGAAGGCTGGTTCCGCACCTCAAAAGTCTATTCGCCTATACGCTAGGAAAAAATACGGCTCTAAATCTTTGAATTACCAGTTTGAAAAAGGAGAATCCAAAAAGCACAAACGTCTTTTACTTCGAACTCCTTATAGCGTGCATAGTTCTAAGATTATTAGTGACGTTGTTGCGCATGAACTAGCTAGGAGATTAGACATTGACATCATGGACTATGGCTTTGCTAGAACTTTTATAAATGGCGAATACTGGGGCCTACACAGTGTTAGAGAACGTATAGATGAGCACTACTTAATGGAACATTATAAAGTAGATAAGCAAGATTTGATTATACCCGGAAACTACGATCAACCTGAGTTTCAACAAATGTTCAACATTCTAGACTCTAATGACATCTCAATTCAAAATGGCCTTGAAAAACTTGGTCAGATCCTCGATCTTTCAAACTTTACAGATTACGTGATTTGCGAAACTTATTTTAGAAACACGGATTGGCTAGTAGGTAACAACAATGTTACCTTCTGGAAAGAACGTGGTAAAGGAAAATGGCGCTTAGTCCTTATTGACATGGATGCTTGTTTTCAAAATCCGGAAAGTGACATGATTGAGTTTATGAAGCAGGAGCGTAGTTCTATGATTTCTAAACTCTTCTTCGAGTTAATGAAAAACGAGGCTTATAAAGCAACATTTGTTAGTAGGTACACAGAATTACTTCTATCTGATTTATCTCCAAAAAACTGTTTTCACATTATCGACAGCATTTCTCAATTCATAGAGCCTGAAATGGTTAAACATATCGAAAGATGGGGGCATCCTACATCCGTTTTCGATTGGAAACAAGACCTTGATAACATGAAGGATTTCGTAAATATAAGAGCAACATCTGTCGGAAAAGAGTTAGAAAAACACTTTGATATCAATACAAGTGAGATGAATAAAGTAGAAGCCGAATTTTTTATTTCCCAGGATAAAAAAATTATTGGACTCAGTTTTTTCGGGATAATCTTAATAATTGGATTTGTAATTTACTACAGAAGACGCAAAAGAAAAGAAAAGAAAAGAAAAGCAAGGCTGGACCTTAATAATTGAGGTACAATTAAGCTTATACTTCGACAAGATTTTTAAATCAATTTAGCTTTCTCCCAATAAGCTTCCATTTCATCTAAAGTCATCTCCCCCATTACTTTACCGTCAGATTTAGACTGGGTCTCGAGATATTGAAATCGCTTAATGAACTTCTTATTGGTCTTTTCTAAAGCATCTTCAGGGTTAACGCCAATAAACCTCGCGTAATTGATCATTGAAAATAATAGGTCTCCAAATTCATCCTCCATTTTATCAGAATTAGCATCAACCTCAACTTTAAATTCTTGAAGTTCTTCATTGACTTTATCCCATACTTGATCTTGATGATCCCAATCGAATCCAACTCCCCTTGCCTTTTCTTGAATCCTAGTTGCTTTCACCATGGCCGGTAATGAAATTGGCACACCTTGGAGAACGGATTTTTTACCTTCTGAGCCCTGCAACTTTATTTTTTCCCAATTCGCTTTTACCTCTTCTTCACTTTCAGCTATCACATCTCCGTAAATGTGCGGGTGCCTTTCTACAAGCTTATCACAAACACCATGAAGCACATGAGAAACATCAAAAGTATCGGTTTCAGATGCAATTTTTGAATAGAATACCAAATGCAAGAACAGATCACCGAGTTCACCTTTTATTTCTTCCATATCATTCTCTAGAATAGCATCACATAGTTCATATGTCTCCTCTATTGTCAAATAGCGAAGCGACTCAATGGTTTGCTTTTTATCCCAAGGACATTCAGCTCGGAGCTCGTCCATAATGGTTAACAATCGGTCAAACGCGTCTAACTGCTCTTTTCTGCTGGTCATTTATAAGGGTCTAGATAAATATTCAATAACTTCTCGAAACTAACGTTTATCCAGTAAATTTGACGTCATGCGCAAGTACATTCTATTAACGATTTTGACATTAGTGGTGATAACTGCGTGTCAAAAATTGGAAGAATTGGATGTTACCGTTATCGTTGAACAAGTATCAGCCAATTCATTAAAGGATGTTTTCTACCTCAATGACTCTGTAGGCTTTGCATGTGGTGGGACGGAGGATGTTGAAGGTCAAATATTCAAAATTTCCTCTTCTACTTGGTCCCAAGTTTATACGAGTTCAAATTCACGTGTCAATAGTGTCTATTCATCGCCATCTGGTAAAATGTTTGCTGGAGGGGATTTTGTAAAACTTTACACTTCAGCAGATCAAGGTGATTCATGGAATATCGATTGGCTTGATTCGAACGAACTTTCATATCATGAACACGATAGAGTATCAATTGATAAAATTGAATTTCTAAATGATTCAGTAGGTTTTTTTGTTGGCGGAGATCGATATGAACATGGTCATATTTATACAACTAACGACAATGGTAATAATTGGCAATTTGAAATCTTATCTCACGAAATAACTGGGATAAGCATTTTAGCTGAAAATAAAGTTCTGTTCTCCGGTTATGGGTATATCGGTTCAAGTA
>JBLIOB010000193.1:0-8072 GCA_047639575.1 Parvicellaceae bacterium | reverse complement strand
TCTGAATCACCAATCGCTTAACAGCTCTTCCGTTATTCACATTAAACACAACATGATAAACTCCATTTGCAAGTTCAGCTGTGTTGATAACTGTTTGAGAAGCGTTTACTGTTTCAGTATACACGATCTGACCAATTCCATTCATGATTTTTAAGTCACCGTTGTTAAACGCAATTCCAAAATCAACTTTAAGGTAATCTGAAGCCGGGTTAGGGAAGAGGTTAAAATCAATTTCAAGTTCGTCTATTCCATTGCATCCGTTAACAATGATTGTTAATGTATCGGTATCACCACACAATCCTGTAATGCTGTAGGTGATGATATGAGCACCAACTCCAGCGATATTCGGGTCAAAAGAATCGCCTGTCATACCAGACCCAGTCCAAACACCTCCAGCATCAACAGAAAGCATTGTAACCGAGGGATCATTCAAACAGTATGGACCAGCAGGTGCAATTGTTGCATCTAATTGAGCTATTACATCCACATTTACGGTATCTGCTGCACCACAAGAGCCAGTTATTTCGTATACAATTTGATGGGTGCCAACGCCAGCTGTAGCTGGGTCGAATTGATCTCCGCTAACTCCATTTCCAAACCAGTTCCCACCGTTATTCACAGCGGTAAGTGTTGATACTAATTCAGATTCGCAAAATGGACCGATTGAAGTTATTGATGCGTCAAAAGTAGCTGTTACTATCAAGTCTTGAGTATCGGTTGCACCGCACAAGCCAGCAATTGTGTAAGTCACCGTATGTGTTCCCAAACCTGCTGTTGAAGGATCAAAATTTCCACCTGATACTCCAGTACCACTCCAAATTCCTCCAGGATCAACTGCAGTTAATGTAGCGGTTGGATCAGATGAACAAAAAGGTCCAGCGGTCATGATAGTTGCATCTAGCTGAGGCGTAACATCTACGTTAATTGTATCGGCAGAGCCGCATGTTCCAGCAATCTCATAAATTATTTGATGAGTTCCTGGTCCAGCGGAAGAAGGATCAAACTGATCTCCAGTAATCCCTGATCCTGTCCATGTTCCTCCAAAGTCTACTGCTGTAAGAGCTGAGATTCCGTCAGACTCACAATATGAACTTCCAGAAGTGATAGTTGCATCAACGGGTGCAGATACTGTTATATCTTGAGTATCAGTTGCTCCACATAAACCGGTAATTGCATAAGTAATTGTATGCGTTCCAACTCCTGCAGATGATGGATCAAAAGTATTCCCGCTCATTCCAGTTCCACTCCATGTACCACCAGCATCTGCCGCAAGCATTGTAGCAGAAGGATCATTTGAACAAAATGGGCCGGCAACGGTGATCGTTGCATCTAATTGAGGCACAACGTTTACAGTAACTGTGTCAGCTGAAGCACATGAACCAGTAATCTCATAAATGATTTCATGTGTTCCTGATCCAGCAGAAGCCGGATCAAATTGATCTCCAGAAACTCCAGAGCCTGTCCAGTTTCCACCAACGTTTGCTGCGGTAAGTGTGGATGATCCCGCAGATTCACAATATGGACCTGTGGAAGTGATGGTCGCATCAAGCGGTGCAGCAACGGTCAAATCTTGAGTATCGGTATCTCCACATAAACCACCTATTGTGTACGTTATGGTATGCGTTCCAGCACCAGCAGTTCCAGGATCGAAGTTCCCAGCGGTAACTCCGGTACCACTCCATGTACCACCTGCATCTATTGCAACTAAAGCAGAAATTGCATCAGAGGAGCAGAAAGGTCCAGTTGATGTAATTGTAGCATCACTAAAGGCAGATACGTTTGCTATAACAGGAGTTCTGCTGCTAACGCAATTTGGTTCTTGAACTTCCCAATCGTAGAAAAAGTAATAGTACCCGGTCGCTGTAGCGCTACTTCCAGTAATGCTCAATACACCTGGTAAAACATACGGATACGATGGGCCTGAATTATTTCTGAATAGGGAAGGAGTTCCTCCGTTGATTGTACCTAGCTGGTAATCAACACCGGGCGTTAAAGCAAAGTTTAAAGTAATTCTGCTGGAGCCGCCAGGAATGTTAATTGTTGCGGATTGGATTACGGTTCCCGTATTATCTCGCAATTCAACAGTTCGGTTTCCGCCTCCTTGTGCATCAACCCATACCGAAACTAATGTAGCCGGAGAAAACACATCGAAATTTAGATGTTGATCTCCGTTAAAGTTACCTCCACCGCCAAAAGTGTTATCTGCCGGACCAGCGTATTGAGATGGCTGAGCAACTTCCTCTTGAACATAATAAGTTGTTGAAGTAACTAATACTGGAGTTGTATAGGTTCCTCCAGTGTTTACTAAAGTCCCAGCTACTGGAGCATCATACCAATTCATATTAGATCCTCCGGTTGACAACAACGTTGCTGTGCTTCCTTCGCAAATGTTATCGTCTGTACCCGTTGGAGCAATTGGAGCTGCAACGGTAATGTAATTTACTTGAGTAGAAACATCATTTCCAACAGCATTTGTAGCTGTTAAAATAACAGTATAGTTTCCATTTGATAGATAGGTATGAGATGGGTTTTGAAGGGTTGAAGAATTTCCATCACCAAAATCCCATATCCATGATGTTGTTCCTGCTGTACTCAAGTCGTTAAATTGTATGACTCCGGTACAAGTTGTTGTCACATTTGCATCAAAATTTGCAACGGGTGGAGCAGAAGCCAATACACAATTCCATGCTGCATTAAATCCTGCTAAGTGCAATCCATTGTCTGAATGAAACACTAACGTTAAACTTCCTCCTGTAGAACTTATAGTACCAGTTGGAACGTTGTCATTACAATATCGGTCTACCATAGGAGATGATGAATTTGGACCATCGAAAATTTCTATCCAATCATAATCGCAATTTCCGGCACTACCAGGCTCAATATCAAAAAATGGGAAAGTTAAATCTACTTGAGTTGCTCCCGTTGGAGAAATAGTAATCTCCGCATCTTCGCTAGGTCCATAATTACTGCCAGCTCCTCCGCTGTCATAAATATTTCCGGAACAGCCAGATTGCACCGGATAAACCCCTGAAGGTGGCAGAATAGCCACGCATGGAAGAGCTGCGTCAATATTTATATAGTCCAACAAAACAATAGTATCTCTACCACAGCTACCACCGTCTACAATTAGTGTAACTGTATACAAACCATATGCGGTGTAGTTATGGCTAGGGCTATTTAGAATGCTTGTATTTCCATCACCGAAATCCCATTCGAAAGTGATTCCATTGGTACTTAAGTTTGAGAAGGATGCAGTAAAAGGAAATGCACAAGCCGCAGTTACTGGAGCGGAGAAATTCGCTGCCACCACTGAACTATAAGGAAGACCAACTCCTACAGCATACCATGCATCAGTTGTAGCTTCTACTTCAGGAGAACATCCACCAAAAAGATCTATTGCAGATTGGATACCATAAAATCGAGCATCCGCATAATCAGAATCGTCCGTCAGATAAACAGTAATATTTCTAAAAGCAATTTGTGAACTTTTTGTAAAGCCCTGAGCGGTTACATTATAGGCATCACCGTTATCATTTGTTCCTGAACCACCATCAGTAAGCAGATAGTACCAAAAGTTCTGTACTCCTGAATTGGTATGTACTCCACCATTATCTCCACCACCTAGAGGGGCCCAATTAGTTCCAAAATAAGTGTCAGGGTCTCCTGCTGAATTAGGATTAGACATCGAACGTAGTGCACTTCCTATATCTTCTCCAATTAACCAGTTCCAATTAGTTGGTCTAGCGTAATTCTCAATACTTGTTCCCCAAATATCACTGAATGATTCGTTAAGTGCACCAGATTCATCTTGATAAGTAAGGTTTGCCGTAAACGTACATAAACCATGTCCAATTTCATGACCTGCAATATCAAGCGCAGTAAGTGCTGTCCATCCACCACCACCATCTCCATAAGTCATTCTAGATCCATCCCAGAAAGCATTGGCATAACCAGCATCGTAATGAACATAACTATTTAAAGCAAATCCAGCACCGTCAATACTATTTCTACCATGATTGATTAAGAAGTAATCGTATGTCATTTCTGCACCCCAATGTGCGTCAGTAGCTACTTCATCTTGCTGAGGATTTACATTGTTCCAAACATTATTGGCATCCGTAAAGTCAACAGCCGATCCATATGCAGTGCCTTCATTAAGGTCATATGTATTAATACCATTACCTCTTCCTGCTTCACGAAGTCTAAACCCTCCGCCAAAACTATCTGTTGTAATGTTTTGAGTTCCACTGTACGCGGTTTGTGCTGTTCCTACTACGTCAGCATTATGAATAATATCATCCTTTAAAATCACGTTTCCACTTGTAGCATCTACATAGATATATGCTCTAGATGCCGGGCTATGTGCGTAAATATTGAATCTCCAGGTCAGTTTAAAATCTTTGGCTTTTTTCTCACCTGTAACCGGAGCATAGAATAATTCGCCTTTAGGAAAGTAAGTAGCATTGCGGTCTCCCGATTCTCTTTTAATGTGAGCTTCTTCTATAGGTAGTTGCCATTTATACGATTCTGCTCCAACAAAACTCATTGCTTTACTTAATGCTGCTGTTTCAGATATCGCAGGCATTGAAACAGGAATGCTATTATACAATGTTCCGTTTAATGCAAAAACTTTGTCATTTTTTGAATGAATTATCCAAGTGGCAAACTTAATTTGAACACCATTAATAGTTTGAACATATTTAGAATGAACTTGGCCTAATCGATCACTTTCCTGGTTAATTAGCTTAAAACCTGAAAGAGAATTTAATTTGAAATTCTTTTTAATCCATGGAATGATATTGTCAACATCAATTTCTTTTCCTTTTCTAAACTCTATGTAAGAAGGGATGTTGGACTTTTTACTCTCCCTCACAACAGACGCGCCATTGATCTGATTATGTGCTGCCATGCCGGTGTGAATATTCTGTCCAAATGTTAAGGATGAGCACAAAAGAAAGGAAACGGCAATAAGCCAATTTAGATTTTTCATAGTTAGTGTTTACTTGGATGCACCGTAATTTAATAAATACTGCCGATAAAATCTATTTTTTAATTACTGAAAGATTGAAGTGTTAAGTCCTTTGCAAATAATTTAATGAGATGTGTAGATTCAAAACATTACGTTTCATATTTCATTCTTCCTATATTTGGACTTATGCAGAATCCTGTTTTTGAAAGGATATTTCGAACAACATTCTTTAAAGCACTCTTGTTGAGTCTCTTTATGTTCTGCTTTTTCTTTAGTGAAAGTTATTCTCAAGATCCTACACATCATAAGGTTGTTACGTTTCATCCGCATGACTATCATTCCCACAACCAAAACTGGTCCATTGCTCAAAATGAAAAAGGGATCATGTATTTCGCAAATGGAGATGGTCTATTAGAATTTGACGGTGTCAATTGGAGATCAACCGGTACTAGCAGACTAACCACACTTTTATCATTAAGAATAGATGAAAACGGAAGAGTTTTCACAGGAGGAATAGGAGAGATTGGTTATTACGTTCCTGATTCATCTGGTCGACTAATCCATATAGATTTGTCAGATGAAATTCCAAAAGAGAAACACTTAGGGCATGTTTGGTTTACCTTTTTTAATAATGGCTATACCTATTTTCAGATGCACGATATGATGATTGTTATGTCTGAAGACGGGCTTTATTTTAAAAAACCACAGAGCAAATTTTACGGGACTTATTTAGTTAACGGTGAAATCTACGCAGTTGATCGGACGAAAGGAATTTACCATTTCGATGGACCAGAAATGAAAGTGGAATTGATTACGGACTCGCTGACTCAGTCTGTTGTTTCTATTGAATCGTATAATAAAAATGAGCTTCTTTTAATAATGAATTACGGAAACCCATATATCTATAATACAGATACAAAACAGTTAAATATGCTTGATTCAGAAATTGAAATGCGTCTTCCTGAAGCACAAATTTATCGGAGTCATAAGTTAAGCAACGGGAGCTATTTACTAGCAATTACGGATTTCGGGGTTTTGGAAATAAATCAAAATGGAAAAATTCTAAATAGTTATTCAGAAAAAGAAGGAATATTAAGTGGAAGCATAAATGATATTTTTCAAGATCAGGAAGGCAACGTTTGGTTAGCGACTAACAAAGGGATCTGCATGATAGATTATAGCTCACCAGTAACTCAGATTGAAGAAGGAAGAGGTTTTACCGGAGTAATTAATTGCATTGATAAATTCCATGGCCATTATTACATTGGAACTGACGAGGGTGTTTATAAGATTAATAATAAGTCATTAGATATTAGCAAACCGTTATGTGTTCATGTTGAAGGTGCGCATAGCCTAGCGTTTGACCTCTTGCAGTTCGATGATGAACTAATTTTAGCACACGTTCATGGTTTAGAGAGAATTACCAACGATGGGATGAAGAACATTAGCTCCGAGTATTCCAGGTCGATGCTGAAGATTAAAGATGTTGAAGATCGTCAGTTATTATTTGTTGGAGGGAGAAGAACAATCGAGATCTTGGAAAAGAAAGCGGGAAATTTTAAAAGAATATTGTACCTGAATGACTTTAACGATGAAGTACTAAGAGTTGAACAAGCTTTTATTGGGGTTCCTGAAGGAAAGTTGGTCTTTTGGATCGGGTTATTCTCTAACGGTATTGCTAAAATGACAATTGATAAGGAAAGTTGGAACTATGACTTGGAATATTATGGGCAGAATTACGGCTTTAATGATGGATATGTGGTGCCTTTTAGGGTTGGTAATAAGCTAAAGTTCATTACTAAATTCCAAAGTACATATGTCTATCAGTGGGATCGGAATTCATTTAAAATAGATGAGCCAATGCAAGAAATCATGGGAGGTGTAGCAAGCTACTTTATGTTTGAAGACAGTATAGGCCGGATTTACGCAGAAGCTGAAGGGCCTATTTACATTATTGAACGAGGACCAGATGGTGAAAAAGTTTTAGACAATCAGTCACTCAACAATTTGGGAGTTGGTTATTTCAATGACCTTTATATTGATGAGAATAATATTTGTTGGTTAGCCGGAGAGGAAGCGTTCATGCGTTTTGATCCTAAAAAAAATAAGGACTATGAACAAACTTTTCCTGTTTCAATACGTAAAGTTGTAACCACGAATGATTCAATACTTTTTGATGGTGACTATGGCAATATAGATGCTATTCATTATGTTCAGGAGGAGGCCAATCGTCCAGTATTAAATTATACAAATAACAATTTGGAGATAGAGTTTGCTGCAGCTTATTTTCAAGATTTTAATGAAACGAAATATAGTTTCTTTCTAGATGGATTTGGTTCTAGCTGGAGTACATGGAAAAACGAACACAAGGCGGTTTATACAAATTTACCTCCGGGAGATTTCATTTTCAAAGTCAAAGCAATCAACAAATTCGGAGTAGAAAGTGAAGAAGCTACCTATTCATTTTCAATATTAGCTCCTTGGTACAAAACGTATTGGGCTTATGCTTTATTTGTGCTGCTTGGGCTTATTGTTTTATTAGTGTTAATCAGGTTGAACTCAAAGCGATTGATTGCTGCTAATATTAAGCTAGAAAAAATTATAGAAGCAAACGTTTCTGAATTAACTATGCAAAGGGATACTTTAAAATCTCAAAAAGAAGAAGTAGAGATGCAAAGAGATTTAGTAAATGAAAAAAACAGAGAGATAACCGATTCGATTCAATATGCTAAAAGATTGCAAGAGGCTATTTTACCTCCACTGAAGTTGGTAGAACAATGGCTACCTGATTCTTTTATATTGTATCTGCCAAAAGATATAGTTGCTGGGGATTTTTACTGGATGGAAGTGATAGGCGAAACAGTTTATTTCGCAGTGGCTGATTGTACGGGTCATGGTGTTCCTGGCGCAATGGTATCGGTAGTTTGTTCAAACGCCTTAAGTAAAAGTTTACTGGAAGATCAGATTAGAGACTTGGGGAAGATTCTAGATCGAACAAGAGAATTGGTAGTAGAACAGTTTGCCAGAGGGGATGATGAAGTACGAGATGGGATGGATATCGCACTTTGTAAATTCAATACGCAGACAAATGAGATCTTTTTTG
>JBLIOB010000192.1:0-8077 GCA_047639575.1 Parvicellaceae bacterium | reverse complement strand
TCAAAGAAAGAAGGAAATTACCGGAGCCGTCTCAGTGGTTACAAGTGAAACAATTGAAGAACTTGCACCAACTAGAATTGAGGAGGCACTGCAAGGGCAAGTAGCTGGGGTTAATATAACTGCAACGTCAGGAGCACCTGGTAGTGCATCAAACATTAGAATTCGTGGAATTGCAACCAATGGTAACAATCAACCCTTAATACTGGTAGATGGAAATGTTGTCGAGGATTTAAGTGTAATAAATCCTTCCGATATTGAAAGTATTTCAGTTTTAAAGGATGCTACAGCAGGTATTTATGGAGTTCGGGCTGCCAATGGAGTTATACTTATTACCACAAAAACAGGACGAAAAAATTCTGAGTTAAAGTTTGATTATAATATGTCTGGTGGGTTTCAAGAGACCACGAGAAAACTAAATACACTCAACGCTACCGAATACGGACTTCTAGTAAATGAATCATTTTCAAATAATGGAGAAGCTTTACCATTTGCTAATGTCGGTTCTTTAAGAGAAGGAACAGCCTGGCAAGATGAAGTATTTACTAATGCATTAAAGCTTAGTAATGATTTTATGATGCGAGGTGGTACCGAAAATTCTACCTACTCTTTTAGTGCCTCATTATTGACCCAAGATGGTATCGTGGGTGGAAATAAATCAAATTTTACAAGATATAATTCACGTGTAAGTTTTAATACTGAGATCTTGAAGAAAATAAAGCTGAAGTCTGGACTTACCTATGCAGGCACCAGCAATAAGGGATTGGTTCAAAATTCCTTAGGATCCGTTTTATTTAATGCATTAAATAATGCTCCTACTTTTACAGTGAGGGATGATAATGGTGATTTCAGCTTATCTGAGGGTACAGGAGCAGAAGTTATTAACCCAGTAGCTCAGATTTCGGATGCGAATAATATAGGTAAGACGAATAAAATAAGTGGGTTTTTTGGACTTAATTATGAGTTTATTAAAAACTTTACGGCGGAGGCTAATATTCAATTTAATTATTCCGAAGTTGAAGGCAGAACACTGAACCCTATTGCATTCTATGGAGCGGGTAAAGTATTTAATAAGGATAGAAGTGAGTTTATTGAAACTTTAAATACGTTCAATGATTACACTTTTGATGCCTTTATTAATTATGATAATACTTGGGCCGATAAACATCATCTAAATCTAACAATAGGTACTTCTGTATTTAGGACAGAAGGTGAATTTTCAGGATCTATAGGATTTGACCTAGGGGGAGCAACTTTGGGAAATGCCAGTCTTGATAACACATCAGATGTCCAGAATTTCTTTCCAAATGGGAATGCTACTTTCGATTCACGCCTTTTATCTTATTTCGGAAGGCTTCAGTACGATTATAAAGGCAAGTACTTATTTTCTGCAGTAATACGTCGGGATGGTTCGACAAAGTTCGGTCCTGAAAATAGATTTGGTATTTTCCCAACGGGCTCAGTTGGTTGGATTATGTCAGACGAAGAATTCTTAGAAGATAGTTCTTTCATTAACTTTTTGAAATTAAGAGGTTCCTATGGAATTTTAGGGAGTGATGCGATACCAGATTATAGATACGTTTCACTTTTAACAGGGGAAGGGGAATATGTTTTCAATGGTCAACTAGCCACTGGAGTGGCACAAGGTGCAATTGCTAATCCTGAAATTAGATGGGAACAACAAGAAACATATGACATTGGGATTGATGCGAGATTTTTATCCAGCAAATTAAATGTTACTCTGGATTACTTCGACAAAAGAACAAATGATTTATTGCTAGTCCCTGAGGTTTCTTATATACTCGGAAATACTGCACCAGGTTCTTTGGCACCGATAGTAAATGCAGGGGATGTTTCAAATAAAGGTTTTGAATTTCAAATAGGATATAACGATAAACTGTCAGATGAGATGTCATTTGGAATCAGTTATAACTTTACGACACTAGAAAATGAGGTTCTAAAAGTAGATAATGGTCTTGGTTTTATTTCAGGAGGTGTCTTCGGAATAGGTCAGATAGATGTTGCAAGAATGGAAGTGGGTAAGCCGATTGGATATTTCTTCGGATTACAAACAGACGGAATTTTTCAAACGCAAGCTGAAGTTGATGCACATCCTACTCAATTGGCATTAGGCGCGAACGCACAGCCGGGAGATATAAGATTTGTTGATACCAATGGAGATGGACAAATTGATCTTGAGGATAAAACTGATATAGGGAATCCAATTCCTGATATTACAATGGGTATCAATTTATCGTTTGATTATAAAAATCTTGATTTTCAAATGTATGTGTTTAGTTCTATTGGAAATGAGATCGTTCGAAACTATGAAAGAAATTTACCGCTAACCAATCGGACAGGTTATGCATTGGATCGATGGACAGGTGCTGGTACTAGCAATGTAGATCCAAGAGTTACAACTGGAGCGACTGGTAATGGAACTTTTTCAGATTATTTTGTAGAAGACGGGTCGTTTATTAGAGCACAAAACATGCAAGTAGGATATTCCTTTTCTGATAAAATAATTACAGATGTAGGATTGGATAAATTAAGGATATATGCTTCCGTAGGTAATGTGTTTACACTTACAAAATATAGAGGATACGATCCAACTACGGCTACAAGTGATCCTATTGGCGCTGGGTTTGACAATGGTTTTTATCCTTCTCCAAGAACCTATTTATTAGGAGTAAACTTAAAATTTTAAAAAAATGAAGTTGAATAGAAAAAACGTATTTGGAATTTGCTTAACGGGGATGTTGTTATCATTACTTATCTCGTGTAGCGATGATTTTATAGATGTACCGTCTAATGATCCGAATTCAGAAGAGTTCTTTAACTCTGAAGAAGATTATCAGAATGCATTGATTGCAGCATATGACATGTTGCAGTCTTCCTATATAAACGTAATGGTGGGAGAGATAGCTTCAGACAATACGCTTGCAGGAGGTGAAAGCGCGAGTGATGTTCCAGGAATTCAGCAAATTGATGATATGATTCATACTTCTGAAAATAATGAGCTTAGAAGCTTATGGGGTTGGATGTATGCCGGTGTGAACCGAGCCAATTTTATAATGGAATTTAAGGACAAAACGGAATTTACTGGTAAAGATGAAGTTATAGGGCAAACTAGATTTTTGAGAGCTTATTACTATTTTGAACTAGTAAAATGGTTCGGTGATGTTCCGTTAGTTGTGGATACAAGAATTGAGTTTGGTGATCAATTTGATGTTGATCGAACACCAAAAGCTCAGGTATATGCACAAATTGAAGAAGACCTTCGCTTTGCGGCAGATAAATTGCCCGCTTCTCAAGCTGATATAGGACGCGTTACAAAGGGGGCAGCTCAAGCTTTATTGGGTAAGGTGTTGTTGTATCAAGGTAAATTTAACGAATCTGCAGAGTTTCTTGAATCTGTTATTAATACCGGAACTTATAGTTTAATAACCGATTATTCTACAATGTTTGAAAATGACAATGAGAATAATGCCGAATCTGTTTTTGAGGTTCAATATACAGACATTCAAGGTGCCGGATTTGGTTGTCTTCAATGTAGTGAAGGTAATGTGGCTGTAGGATTTAATGGAATTAGAAGTTATGACGGACCAATGTTTGAATCTGGTTTTAGTTTTAATGTGCCTACTCAAGAGGTCGTTGATGAATTTGAAACTGGAGATCTTAGAAAGGACATCGCAATTCTCGATATTGATGCTTGGGCAGCAGCTACTGGAGCAATCTTTGTCACAGGTTTTGAACATACTGGGTATTACAACCGAAAGTATATTTCGAGAAAGGGAGATGCTAATACAGGTGATGCAAATCTTACCAATCCAAATAATTATCGATCCATACGTTTTGCTGATGTTTTATTAATGGCAGCAGAGGCGTTAAATAGAGGAGGAATAAATGATTCTAGAGCACGTACATATCTTAATAGGGTTCGACTTAGAGCGGGGCTTACTGAGGTAACATCCAGTGGATCAGCGCTTACAACAGCTATTTATCACGAACGACGAGTAGAGCTAGTAGGAGAAGGACATCATTTCTTTGATTTAGTGAGAACAAACCGAGCTTCAGGACAAATAGATGGATTTGTATCTGGTAAACACGAACTTTTCCCAATACCTGCTATAGAAATACAATTAACAGGAAATAGATGGGTTCAAAATCCTGGATACTAAAAATAATAATCGCTATGAAAATTTTAAAATATACACTTAGTTTTTTGTTTGCAGCTTTCTTAGTTGCTTGTACAACAAATAACGATATTTTTGAAGGCGTTGAGAGCATTTCGACACCTTCTAACCTTAACGCAGTATTCAGTATTTCTCAAGACAATAGTGGATTGGTTACCATTACTCCGAGTGGAGATGGAGCAACATCTTTTGATGTGTTCTTTGGTGATTCCTCAGGGGAACACGAAGTGGTCGCGGTTGGTGGGACTTTATCCAGAATATATGCAGAGGGCAATTACGATGTGCGAATCGTGGGTGAGTCGTTAAGTGGTGAAACCGCCGAAGCAATTCAACCTCTGGTAGTTTCGTTTAGAGCTCCTGAAAACTTGGATGTAACAATTGGTTTTGATCCAACGAATAACTTTCTAGTTAATGTATCGGCATCCGCAGATTATGCAGCATCTTTTGATGTTTATTTTGGAGATGCAATAAATGAAGTTCCAACACCACTAATGATAAATGAAACAATTGGTCATACGTATGACGCAGTTGGCGATTATGTTATAAGAGTCGTAGCCCTTAGTGGTGGCACGGCAACTTTAGAATATTCAGAAACAATCACTATTTTAAATCCATTGTTATTTCCAATAGATTTTGAAGATCCTACTCTCAATTACGCTTTCACAGATTTTGGAAATGTTGTTTCCTCTGTCGTTGGAAATCCGGATCAATCTGGAGTGAATACAAGCGCAACTGTGGGACAATCTTTAAAACCAATTGGGGCCGAAGTATGGGGAGGTTCATTCCTTTCTTTAGATGAGCCTATTGATTTTGCATCACTCCAAAACATCGCAGTTAATGTATGGTCTCCTGTAAGTGGAATTGTTGTTAAGCTTAAGCTTGAAAACGCAACGGATCCAGATATTTTTGCAGAAGTAGACGTAGTGAATAGTGTTGCTAGTGGCTGGGAAACTTTAACCTACGATTTTAGTGGAGCCGATTTGACACAAGAGTATCATAAGGTAGTTCTATTCTTTGACTTCGGAAACGTAGGTAACGATGCAACATATTATTTTGATGATATTAAACTAGCACAATCAACAGGAGGAACGTTTGAATTATTCCAAGATTTTGAAGGTGTAGCACCAGTCTTTACTGACTTCGGAAATATTGGAACTACAGAAGTTGTTCCTAACCCGATGGTAGGCGGTATAAATCCGACAGCAAACTCTGCGCAATTAACTAAAACGTCTGGATCTGAAGTCTGGGGAGGAACCTTCTTCGAACTAAGCGATCAAGTAATTGATTTTGCTGGTTCTAAGCAAATGCGAATCAAATCATATTCACCGGCAGCAGGATTGGTTGTAAAATTAAAACTAGAAAATGCTGATGCCAGTATTACGCATGAAGTTGATATGATGACATCTGCTGTCAATGCTTGGGAACAGATTACTTTCGATTTTACTGATGCTCCAAGCGCTCAATACAATAGAGTGGTTATTTTCTACGATTTCGGAAATCCTGGAGATGATTCGATGTATTATTTTGACGAAATGGAAGTTAGTGAAGGAGCGCTCGTGTCAACAGTGGCACCTTTGTTAATAGAGAATTTTGAAGGAACACCGCCGGTATTTACATCATTTGGAAATATTGATGATACAACAATCGAAGCGAATCCTAATATGTCTGGTATTAACCCGACGGCTTTATCTGCGAGTCAAATTAAAACCGTAGGATCTGAAGTTTGGGCAGGGTCATTTTTCGAGGTGACAACACCTTTAGACCTTAATTCTTATAATAAGATAAGTACTAAGATATTCTCGCCAACAGCAGGAGCTGTAATAAAGCTAAAGCTTGAAAATGCAGATACGAGTCTTGAATTTGAAGTTGACGTTACCAGTAGTGTAACCAATGATTGGGAAGAATTAGTTTTTGATTTCAGTGCAGCGCCTCCTGCAGATTATACAAGAATTGTCTTCTTCTTCGACTTTGGGAACTCTGGCGATGGAACAACTTATTATATCGATGAAATTCAATTGACAAATTAGAAATAGCTATGAAAAAAATAAAAAACATACTTTATATTGGCCTTGTGGGATTGATTTTTTCAAGTCTAATCTCCTGTCAACAAGAAGATCAAGAGTTTGGCACAATTATAACGCCCACGAATCTCGTTATTAACTTTGAGGTTGTTGGTCAGGATTCCGCTAATCCCAATGGAGACGGATCCGGAACTGTAAATTTTACTGCTACAGCAGATGGTGCCCTTGCGTATAGATTTAATTTCGGTGATAATACTGGTAGTATTGTTGCTCCGGGAGGGGAAAATACACATAGATTTAATCAGGCCGGGACAAATGCCTTCGTTGTGACTCTTATCGCAACGGGACGGGGAGGCGTTAGCTCATCAACATCTATCACTTTAGAAGTTTTCAGTAACTTTAATCCAATTGAAATTAAAAACTTTCTTACAGGTGGAGCTGCAAGTTCTAAAACATGGTATTGGCATGCTGCTTTACCTGCTCATCTAGGAGTTGGCCCATTAACATCTGGTGATCCCCCGGAAGTTACTATAGAACCTAGTTACTATGCAGCATCACCATTTGAAAAGGTAGATGTTGGCTGTTTATATGAGGATTTAATGATATTTACACAAGACGACGATGAAATCGTATCTTTTGAATTGATCAATTTAGGAAATACATATTTCCACAGATTGGAAGTTCAAGATGAATTGGGGCTTCCAAACCCTGGAGAGGATACTTGTTACGAATATGGTACTGAAGGAGTAAATATTGTAAACTTTGCACCTTCAACATCAGGTATAGACGAAATTAGGTCAACACAAACGTCGATGGATATACAAAATGGAGGATTTTTGAGTTACTTCCTTGGAAATAGTGAATTTGAAATTTTAAGTATCTCGGATTCAGAAATGCACCTTAGAGTTTTACAGACAGAACCAAACGGAAATGTTATAGCCTGGTATCAAAAATTATCTACGAGCTTGCCGATTGATGATGGAGAATTATGTGATGAAGTTGGTGAAGACTTAATTTGGTCAGATGAATTTGATGTGGATGGAGCGCCTAATGCAGATAATTGGGGCTACGATATTGGAGGCGGTGGCTGGGGTAATGAAGAAGAACAGTTTTACACAGACAGACCTGAAAATGTAATAGTTGAAAATGGCTTACTTAAAATTACGACAATTGCTGAATCTTTCAATGGCAGTAATTATACGTCGGCAAGAATTCTTAGTAAAAATAAATTCGAATTTACATATGGGCGGGTTGAAGTGAGTGCTAAGTTCCCTGAAGGAGGTGGTACTTGGCCAGCTATATGGATGCTAGGTGCAAATTTTGAACTTGTTGGATGGCCAAATTGTGGAGAAATTGACATAGTAGAATATAGAGGGAATGATGTAAATACAATCCATGGGTCACTTCATTATCCTGGTAATTCTGGAGGTAATGCTAACACAAATACAACAGTAATTGATGAAGCATCTTCAGCATTTCATAAATATGAATTAATATGGACAGAATCGTGTATCAACTTCTATGTAGACGATTTAGAGTACCACACTTTTTCCAATAACGATAATGTGCCATTCAATCAAGATTTCTTTTTAATTCTTAATACGGCTATGGGCGGTACGTTTGGTGGTGCAATAGACCCGAATTTTAATCAATCAACTTTTGAAGTTGAATACATAAGAGTTTATCAATAAGATATGAAACTAACTAGAAAACATTTTTACATCCTGTTTCTGTTTATGGCATTTATTGCTTGTAAGGATAAAAATACAGATTTGATTGCCCTCAATACTGAAGTTAATAGGTATATAGAAACTGATTCTTTAGATATTAAAGTAGCCGATTTGTTGGCGAAAATGACCTTGG
>JBLIOB010000191.1:0-8092 GCA_047639575.1 Parvicellaceae bacterium | reverse complement strand
TAAACCAGCACATTGCGCTGTCTTATAATTTACATTATGTTAAATAGCCGACTACAAACGCTTAAACAGACCTACCCTGTTTTTTAACTGAAATGTGTGGCTGATCAAAGAGAATGTGTCAATTGTGCAATGAGATTGTGCAATTATTGTCCCGATTTCGTAAAGAATTTAACCTTCAATTACAACCTGATTATTCGGGCCCCCTTATCTCAAGATGACGAGACTTTGGAACTCTGATGAGTGGATTCCAGAGCATTTAACGATGTAAATTCCTGGGGGGAATTGAGTCACGTCAAGTTTGATGTTCTGATCATTCGACTCTATATTTTTACTGAACACGATTTGGCCCATTGCATTCACTAGAACTAAGTGTTGGAATTGGTTAGCCTTCCATTGGACAGTCATTACAGAGTTGCTGGGATTAGGAAATACTTTAATTCCATCATTTTTGATTAGGTTATCGCCAATTGATTCTATGCGACTAGTGTCTTTTGCAAGAATAGTTTCTTGCTCTCTATTCTTTAAGTTAACACATGCACTTGCGCATGGTTTTATATGAATATGCGTTTTAGCATTGTATTTTGCATGGAAACCAGGGTTAAGATGTACTCTGCTTCCTGCCTCAATGAATGTTTCTGAACCTGCAAGCGCTAACGCAGTTCCTGTTGTATATATGTATTCATCTGCCTTGTGATATCCATTTGTAATATACCCAGAAAGTGATCTATTATTTGGACACGGCTCATACGAAATTCCGGATATGGCTACGTAAGAGGTTAAAGGAATATTATCCAAATATGATCGAGCACCGTAAAACATCATTTTTCTGAATCGTCCAAAATAGTTGTCTTCCCTGGTACATACCGGATCGTTCGCATCTGCTCCGATACCACTTACATTTCCAACTATTTGTCCGTTTTCATTGAACAAGGGTCCTCCAGAAGAAACACCCTGAATTCCGCCTTCGTCAAAATTACTTACCTGCCAAACCCTTATTTTTGGGGTGCCAGAACCATTGTCAGAGGGAGATATGTAATCATGATTCCAATTATATTTTTTTGGCTTTTCTGAATAGGTACTTATTTTCTTTACATCTCCACGTGCATGATGAATAATTGCTCCAGAGTTAGGTTTGTTTGCCGTAGAAGTCCATCCAGCGAAATATGGGTTATAACTATAGGGAACTGGAGCATAAAATTCTAAGAGCGCGTAGTCAGCTCTTTGATGCTCCGCTCGTAATTGAGCTCCAGCGATATAATACAGGAAGCGGCCATCAACTGAGGGGTCACAAGATTCACTCTGATAATTAAAATAGATGACCCAAAAAGCCGTGTTTTGACCATCAACACAGTGTTTTGCTGTAAGAAAATACGGCTGCTTATCTTGACTACTTGTGGTTATCAGTGCTCCTGAACAAAAAGCCTGCCCGCCAGAGTGAATAATTCCAACCGAATTAATTTGATCGCACCACGAAGCTTGTTCGCAGATGGCGTCCGGTATACAGTTTGAAGCAGATCCAAAACCAGTCTTTTCTTCATTATAAACTTCAGATGGCTTTCTAAAACCATAAATGGCATTTTTTACGTTTAGATGTGGATTATGATCACTGCTTATAGGTTGCGAGTATTGAAGAAAGGCTGTGTCTGCTTCTACCATTGGGGTTGCAAATTCACGCAATGAGCTTGGAATTGTTGCTAACAGGTTGCCATGCACGATTGTCTGATTCCCATCAGCAAATAATAAAACCCCGTTCGTAGCCAAATTTACTTCAGTTAATTGGAGGCTTATGGATTTTGCTAATGCCGCAGAAAGATGTAAAGTCCAGACAGCATTACTGTCTATTTCCTCATATGCGAATTGCGACAGCAAAATTTCTGTTGAAATAAGATGGCCGTATCTACCTATGCTATCCTCATAGCTAAGAGTTTTTGACGGGTTTATATTGTAATAAGAAACACCATTCTGTCCTTGACAAATTGTGGCTATTAATAATATCGCGAACGTAATTGTAAAGTGGATGTGTCTCATTTTGAAAATTGAAGTTCGGAGGTAGTTGATCTTAGAGTCATGGAATCTGCACTTATTTCAAAAGTTGAAATGTTTGCAAAATGTTCTATGAACAAATCTTGCCAATGAGTAGATGTGCTATCACCTCCAAGTAAGTGTTGGTTGAAACCTAATATTTCAATATCCCCATTTTTGAAAATGTCACATTTTCCAGTCATGTTATTTACGGGCATTTCAGCGTGGTAATCCTTTTTATTGAATGTGACAACAATTGGACTAATGGAATTCGGAATCCACTGTTTCATGCCAGCCTCATTTACATAATGAAAGTTCCAAGCTTGGTTAATATCATGATTTCTGGGCACTTTTTTGCATCCAAAAAATGCACAGGCCATAACGGTAATTAATATGTATTTAACTAGTTTGATTTTCAATAGTTTTAGTCAATAGTTTCTATTTCTAAGCTTTTAACTCGCTCTTCTAGTTGGATTATGTAAATTGTTAATTCTTCGATTTTTTTCAATAATGCCGCGTCCATTTCTGCTACATTAATGCCATCTTTTGCAACATCTGCGGCAGACGGAATTCCCTCTAGATGATTGTGTTCGGTGTAATATGCTTCAACTTCACTAAGATCTTTTAAATCGTAATCTTTACTGAAAACATAATCCGGCCACGGTATTCCTATCGCATCAGCTCTTACCTCAATTTCTTCTGAATACATTTTTTTCGTGTTTACTACGCCATTTCCCCAAACCATGAATATGTCTGTACCAGTTGTTTCATCTATTACAGAGAAGGCTTTTGTCAGATCGCGATCTGCGATTACCTTTAGCCCATAAGAATAATCTGTTGTAGCGTTACTTTCAACGCAAAGACCAGTTTGCATGTCGCTTATCACATGTAATTTGACCCCAGTCGAATTATCAACACCAATGCCAACGCTGCCATCAACATCCATATTGCCTTGGAATTCTACATCGCCTTGAGCCTCAATTGCTAATCCTGTACCTGGGTTTGCGATTGTTAAAAGATTAGTCGTTGAAGGAGAAACCCCAATTCCAACGCCACCTCTCAAACGTGTATTACCATCAACATCTAATACCGCAGTAGGGTTTTCTACTCTAATCCCTACGCTAGACGGGCACTCAATTCCAGTGACTATTTTGCCTGGACCATAAGCCCAATTTGGAACTATTAATTCTGGTCCAAATTTACCCGAGACATGGCAATCACCAATCGGGAAAAGAATATCTTCGGTTTTAGTAGATTTTAATATCCCATTCTTGTCAACTACGACAAAACGGTCCTCAGTCAATGTTATGTCTTCAAACTGTTTGAAAGTAACTTGGTCTTCGGTGATTACCTCCGCACCAAATGTTGAGATTCCCAGGACTTCCAAGTTCTCTTTTATTGTTAGAGTTTTCTCTATCTCCACGTCTTGCTTCATGGTGGTTTCTCCATCGATGATTACTTGGCCATCGACATCTAACGCACATGTTGGGGTTGTTGTGCCAACCCCAACTTTCCCTGTTGAGTTAATTTCATTACTCTGGATTTGACCAAAAGCAAAGGTTGCGCACAGCACTGCAGCAAGAAAGGTTCCTGTTTTTTTCATAGATGTATAAGAGGTGGCGAGTATTTGGAATACTCTATTAAACTAGTATAATTGCCCTTAGGGGTGAATTAAGACCAATGTTGTTAGTCATAAGGTACAAATAAATTTACAATGGAATCCATAACAAAGCTGAATGTCAATTAGTTAAGCCTCAGATGGCGTTGTATGACAGCTACCCTTCCACTGGGCCTTGACGAAAATACAGGTATTTGATAATCTGCACATTTCTCCGTCCCGACTAGATGGGCTGAAAGCCTTATTAAACCTATAATGATGAGATTAACCCTTACACCATCTTAATGATTAGCTACATCAAATGAGTTGAGCCGTTTGTGCAGAGAAATTGTGTAAATAGAAATGGATGAATCAATCCTGAAACCGTTTATTACATTGTTTGATTTGACTGGGAAACAGATCCAAGTAATAGTTGGTCAATCGAAACAAGGTGTTTCGGTCAATCTTTCCGCATGCGTTAAAGGAATGTATTTTTTAAGAGTTGAATCTGAAGGAAACTTTCAAACCAAACGGGTTGTAGTACAATAATTTGAGCTACGATTTCTTTCTGGTTGAGCTTTTGACGATGTTTCCATCTTTATCCATTACGCCTATCGTGGTACCCTTCGTTAATTCCAAAGCTTTGTCAACCGCTTTTTGATTTGTTCCAGCGATATAAGAAGGTTTCTTATGGCCTTGAAGCTGTTTGATTCCAGATTTTACTGTGTTCTCAGTTTCAACTTCAATTGCCCTTGAATTAGTGACGATGTCCACTCCCTTTTTGCTATTATAATCTGCATTGTTTTTTTTCGCAATTCGGTTGGATGTGTCTTTATGAGGTTTGCTTTCAGCCATTTTCTTAGGTTTAATTACAAGACGTGTAAGGTTCTTGTACGTTGCCCATTTGCACCAGAGAATTTCATTTTATTATCTGACAATCACCAAGTTAACAGTTGCAAGCCTTTTGGATTTAGAAACCAAAGAACAAAAGTAAAAACCAGCAACTTGATCTGACAGATCGAGAAGCACTTGCCCTTCTTTAGAGTGTACACCAATTCGCAGAACTATATTTCCAACTATATCGGTAACAACTAGATTGTCAATTTTGATATTTGAATTGTACTCTATCGTTAATTGACCCGATGACGGATTTGGATAAAGTTTTGTAGAGACCTTAGCTGAAGACAATTCATAAATCTCATTAGGAGCACAGAACAAAGAATCGCAGAGAGTGCTATCCAATCTCAATAGCCATGAATCTATAGACTCCCCTCCTACTGAAGGGGAAGAACTCCCTCCAGCTAAGAAACCTCCATCGTCTAGAAGAGTTATATCATACAGACTATGCCCAGAAGGAATTCGATTCTCATATGCTCGACTAAAAAGTTCATTTCCAGCACTATCTGTTTTAAGAATCCACCCTTTTAGATTTCCAGTTGCGATTGTGTCTATAGACACTCCTGCAAAAACAAGATCTGCGTTTGGTAGTTCAACCACCGATCTGAGTTCATCGAATTCAGTAAATGAAATTCCGTAGCTCTTCTTCCACAACATGTTTCCGGAAGAAGTAAACTTCGCAACGTACCCATCATAGTCAGGATAGCCACTTGGTTTATCCGCACCATATGCAATCAGCTCACCATAGCTCATGGCCTTTACAAGGCATGAACCGGAGGTAGTGCCAAATACATTTTGCCACTGGAATATGCCAGCGGTATCAACTTTGTGAAGATAAGCGCGAGGGGAACCTCCTACATAAGTGAAACCACCAGAGACTAACCCATTGGCCGAAGTATCGATGCTGTAAAAATTGTCTGAAACTGGGGTTCCATATACTTTCTTCCAGATCAAATTACCATCGGTGTCTGTTTTAATTATGACTGCATCTCCATTGACTGAATCTAAAGCCTGCCATCCTGAAAAGAAATAAGCGCCTTTATATTCTACTCCGTCATTAAGGTATAGCCAACTTATTGTATCAGTTATCGTATCTCCATATGTCTTTGACCACAATGTATCTCCCTGACCATTGAACTTGTATACACTTCCATAATACTTTGTTGGGCCAGTTACTTTACTCCTTGCGCCAACAGAAACGTAATCCCCGGTTGACGTTTTAAATGCTGGACTAGAAGCAAGAAACAATTGTTCCTCCTGCTGCACCCCCCCGTAATTCTTAAAATATAATGTGTCTCCAGTACTAATTATTCGTTTGCAGAAATAAACATTGATCCTATCCGATAGATTTATTACGCCAATGGTTATAGCGGTATCTCCTTCAGCCATGACGGCATAACAAGCGTCTGTATTAGGTACAAGGGAGCTAATTGTATTGTATCCTTGGCCCGTTACCGTCAATGGTAACAGGGTCATTAAAGCAATAGATAGATGTAATAAATTATCTTTCATTTTGGATAACAAACCTTTGAGATTTGGCCATGCCATTCTCAAAAGATACCGTTACTACGTAGACGCCATTAATTAAGTTCTCGGTGCCTAAACTTATTCTATTTCCTAGAACAGCTGTAGCCGACATTACAAGTCTTCCTGTCAAATCAAATATATGATAGCTTTTTATCTCATCCTCAGATTCAATAAAGATTACGTTGTCAGCCGGATTTGGGAATACTTTAAACTCATAATCAATCTTAGAATCTTCTTTTGGCACTAGCATTTTCCCATCTTTTGTTAGATACGGAAGTGCTTTGCCACTATCATACTCTACTTTATTGACCAAACTTAAAATAGCCTTGGCGTATGCACTTATGGCAATATTCTGATCTGAAAGAAGCTCCAGCGAAGCTTTCTCAGTTGAAGTCATGTTGGAATAGCTACCAGTTCTATTGGTAATTACATTTAGAACCTCATAAAAATCACAGAATCCTCTAATCTCAACAATGTCTGGATCGCCTGGATCTTTCACTGCCTTTAAGTCTGCTACGTTTCTTAGAAAATCGATATGTGTTTGAATTCCTCCATAATCAGGGTCGATTTTAATAGGAACTAAAGCACAAATACTTTCTACAGATCCATCATTTTCAAGTAAACCTATTGCTTTCTCTGCTTCGTTGGTGCCCAAATAGTACCTCACAGCCGCATCAAGGCTTATCTGCTTCTGAGTCTTGAAGTAGTTAAGTTCACTCTCTTTGTCTTCTCTTGCGGAGTTTCCATCCTGCATGTTATCAATCTGAGATGTTATTCCTGGGTTATAGCCGCTGGCCATAAATTCATTCCATACATTCTGGCTCAAGGGGCTATTTGCCTGAAGAATCTGCTTTATAATACCTGGTGAAAATCCACCATTTAACGCAGCAATAAGAACCTGATCACTCAAATATGGACTATGATCTAACAGAAGATTCTTTGCTTGTCCGGGAGATAAATTATCAATAGCATCAAGAAGATCATTCGATGCCCCTTCCTCTAAAATTAAAGTTGCTTGGTCGACAATTATTTTGTGCGCCCCAATTTGGATTATGAGAGCGTTGACATAGTCCTCGCCCGTTGTTGGCTCGCCATCATCGGTAAAGATATAACTAGGACAAGTTAAAAGATCATCAAATGTTAAGGAGGTTGCAACACCACAATTTAATGCTAATCCAACTAAATCTGCGGTAACACAGTTTTCATCAAAGTTAACTATCAGATCTGGGTACGAATTATATTGAAAAGGGACCGCAAGGGGGTTGTTGTATATCTGGAAATTGGTAACGTTATCACAAGGTATCCCATTATAGATGTTCGCTTGGGGAAGCTCAGGGGTTAACGCACATTGTCCTTGATCAGAAAGTGTTCCTGATGCATGGAATATATGGCTCAATGTTCCAGTTGACATTTCGAAATCATTACAATCGATTTGAAGCCCTGAATTATTGTCTTCTGCCTGAGTGCTTGTTTCTATTTTCTCAAATCCGTTATTATAAATATTACCGCCAGTAATGATTGAGGCGTTTTTAGCCCAAACTCCAATTTGCCTATGTGCTCCAAAAGGTGCAGCTGTATTGTACATTACATTGCCCTCCATGTTAAAGCCTGAAGAGCTTTCGGCTTTTACTCCATACACTTCCGCGATACCATGAGTCACGGCAGTGAGTCCAAGGTAGTTTGGAAGAAGAATCGAATTATCTATTATATCTGCAAAATTACCACCGACCAAATATATAGCCGTAAGGTTTTCGCTGAAAAAATTGTCTCGAATTGTAGCTTTTTCTGAGCCTGCACCAGCACCAAATAATCTAATTCCAGTTTTAGTTTTTAGAAATTGGTTTTTTACGACAGTTCCTCCCGGCTGTATAAATGACGCAATAATTGGCGAGGAATCTATAACTACAATACCATTGAAATACTCTGTGTAAAGAGTAGCTGGCGGGTTCTGTCGCATTAATTCGATCTAAAGTAAAAGAAACTACTTTTGAGGTAAAACTCAAGAGGCATGTTCAAACACCATCGTTATCCAAAAGTAGTCATCTTACA
>JBLIOB010000190.1:0-8121 GCA_047639575.1 Parvicellaceae bacterium | reverse complement strand
GGTGGGTACATATGAAAATCAAAAATTCACCAATATTCAGTTTTAGCAGTTTAGCAATTTGAACTTGAACTTTGGGCTTTGTAATGTCAAGGGTTTTAGCCGTATCTAGAATTTTCAATAATGTTTGTTGATGGTCTAAAAATTCATGAATCACACTAATTTGATGAGTAGATTGACTATTATGATTGTGAAGTTTTGGCGAGTTCATTTTCTTGGAAATTCTTGTGTCAGGATGAACGGAGGTCGCGCACTTTCTGCCAAACCATGTTGATTTAAACGATTCGATAGGCTGAGTTTCTTGAGCTTTCGCATTGGCTTTCTCAAACTCAGGGAAATAATATGCGGCATAAGAATTCAGATGCATAAATACTTCCAAAACGCTCCATCTACTATCGTTTTCTTTCCAATTTAATTTGGATAAATCTGATTCCAAGATTTGTTGAGCCTCTTCAATTATTCGATGGGTTTCATGCTCCGTTTTTGTCAGGAATTGTTTGCTATAGATTAGTTTTTCCATTTTGTTTTTTACCAAAACTATAATAAGGTTAGATCAATCTTCTTGACATATGTCAAGATCGTTAAAGCTCAACGGTTTTCCGGATTCGGCTAAAAGTCTCTGCTGTCATCCCAAGATATTGAGCTAAATATTTCTGCGGAACCCGTTGAAATAGTTGAGGACTATTCTCCCACAATCTATTAAATCGTTGTTTAGTCGAATAAGATAGAATGGAAATTTCGCGTTGCTCAACTAAAAAATACGCTCGTTCAACCTCAAGTCTGGCCCATCTTTCAAAAATTTTAAATTCATCGAGTAAACTTTGCAAAGATTTATAGTCCAGACCGACTATAGTCATGTCTTCAATGGCTTCCACTGTATAGCGGGAAGGTGTTCGTTGTGTAAATGAATTATAAGAACAAGCAAAAAAGTTCTCATATGTAAACGCTACAGTCAATTCGTCTCCATCAAGAAGGTGATATATTCTGGCAATCCCTTCGGTAACAAATGACATGAAATCCTCAACTTGGCCAGCTTCAATTAAGGGCTCACCTTTTTTAAAGGTTTTAACAAGTAAGTGCTTTTCAAGCGCACCCCATTCTCGACTGGTCAGTTCAACAAATTGTTCAACTCGACTTTTAAATTCAAGTTTAGGGGTCTGCACTACTATACGAATTGATCGCTTTTACTTGTTTTAATATCTGTAACAAACTGCTTGATTTTCTGTTCGTCCGCCTTTTTACATATCAATAAAGTATTGTTGCTTTCAACAACGATATAATCATCTAATCCTTGAATAACAACTAGCTTTTCTTCGGGCATTTTAACCATGTTGTTACTCGAGTCATACATCATTACATTATTACCAACAATTGCATTTGCTTCATTGTCGTGATCGATATGTGTATAAAGAGATCCCCATGTGCCTAAGTCTGACCAACCGAAATCAGAGAGAACAACATAGACTTGTTCTGCTTTTTCCATGATTCCATAATCAATCGAAATGTTCTTACATATTGGATAAATTTCTCCAATAAATGCTTCTTCTTCTGGCGTATTGTATTTACCAGTTCCCTCCTTAAATAGCTTATCAACTTCTGGCAAGTAATCTTCGAAAGCTTTAAGAATACTAGGTAACGTCCAAATGAAAATTCCAGAGTTCCAGTAAAAGTCACCGCTATTCAAAAATTCTTTAGCTAGTTCCAGTTGGGGCTTTTCCGTAAATGTTTTGACCCTCTTTGAATCAGAAGAGACCGTTCCAGCTTCATCCACGAATTGAATATATCCGTAGCCCGTATCGGGTCGGCTTGGCTTAATTCCAAGTGTAACTAAACTTTTATTCGCCTGGGCTTGCCCAATTGCAATATTGATAGTTTCCGTGAACACGTCTTCCTTTAATATTAGATGATCGGAAGGAGCAACGATAATATTAGCCTGCGCATTCATCGAATTAATCTTGTAGCATGCGTACGCAATACAAGGAGCTGTGTTTCTTCTACTTGGCTCACAAAGGACTTGATTCTCTGTAATAGAAGGCAATTGTTCCATTACCAGGTCTTTGTACATCTCATTCGTAACGATCAAGATATTTTCATCTGGGCAAATATCTTTAAAGCGATCAAAAGTCATTTGAATCAACGTTCTTCCAGTTCCCAAAACATCATGAAATTGTTTTGGATAAGAAGTTTTACTCATTGGCCAGAATCTACTACCGATTCCTCCTGCCATTATTACTGCGTAATTATCTTTCATAAGAAATATGAATTTAAGTCAATTTACTCAAGGCTAGAGCCAAATTTGTTCTAACGGCATCAATATCTGATTCGAAGGCCGTACCTACTGATAATCGATACCAGTTTGAGCCTCTATCCGCGCCAAATGCATAAAAAGGTACAATGGCCAGTTTAGCTTCTTCCAATAAGTAGCGAGTTACATCTTCAGTCTTTTCTAAAATAATTCCGTCTGCAGTTGTTTTGCCTTTTAAAGCAAAATTTACTGTTAAGTACATAGCCGCTTGTGGAGAAATTGCATCAACTGCAAATCCATCAGCTTTTAATCCTTGTAACACTTCGTAGAATCCGTTCAATCGAAATTCGATTTTAGATTTTATCTCTTTCAAGTAGGTATCAACGTTGTTCTTTTGACTCAGGTAATTCGCGGTTGCTATTTGTTCTGCTTTTGGAGACCATGCTCCAACATGAGATAATATTGCCTTCATCTTATTGATCACTTTGGCCGGACCAAATCCCCAACCAACTCGAACTCCAGTAGAAGCAAACGCTTTAGAAATCCCGTCAATGTAAATAGCGTAATTTTTCATTTCAGGTCGAAGACTTACAGGATCATAGTGCTTCGTTTCTCCGAATGTTAGTTGCCAGTATATCTGATCGAATAGGAGATAAACAGGCTTTTCTTCCGGACCTCTTTTTTGATTCTCTTCCAAAATCATATCGCAGATTTCTTCCAATTGTTCTTTCTTAAAAACAGTCCCGGTTGGATTTAAGGGAGAGCAAACAGCAATTAGCGAAGCTTCGGAAATAAATGGGCGTAGGTCAGCAGCGGTGGGCATAAAGTTCTGCTCAGGTCCTGCTTCTATAAATTTAGCTTTACCTCTAGAAAGGTGTGTATAATGATTGTTATTCCAAGACGGAACTGGAAATAAAATAGTATCACCTGGATCTACAATTGCTTGATAAGCAGCATAAATTAATGGTCTTGCTCCTCCTGAAATTAGAAACTCATCAGGGGAATAACTTAACCCTTGTCGATCTTGAATGTATTCTGAAACAGTTTGTCTTAATTCTAACATCCCATTTGCCATTGGATAGTTAGTAACCCCGTTTTGGTAAGAAGAGATAATTTCATCCTTTAATTCCGTTGGAATTGGAAATATTTCAGGGTTAAAATCTCCAATGGTTAGATTGGCAATTTTCTCGCCTGCGGCAATTTTAGCTTTGACTTCTCCAGCTAATTTTATGATTTCGGAACCTACTAAGTTCTCAGCCATTTCAGAAACCCGCAATTCTTGTTGAGTAGTAATCATTTCTTTCGTCAATTAATGGTTTTAAACTGGTAATTTGTAACGGTTTGGCGCTATAGACTCGTTGTTAATTATTTACAACCGCGAAAATAACAATTACCCTACCGATTAACCTATAAATTTGAGACTGTTTCATTAACAATTTGAACTTTTGTTAATGCATGAACGAACCATTTTCTATTTGTTGAGATCTCGACACATTGAAATCTAGTTCTTCCTTTTTGACCTCTCTTAAAAATCTTACCATTTTCAATTTGAAAAACAACCCCGTCTTGTAGGTCTTCAAGTTTTAGAGATACTTCCTCATTGTAAGGTTCAAGAAGGCGCATTAAATGAATGTCCGAGCAAGAGGCCTTCGGATTAATCATATGTTTCTTAAGATGTTCGGCAACTTCCATAGGAAAAATATTTTCTTCAAGAATTGGTGCCATTAGTGTCCTGAATTCAGTTTTCCATTCATCACCATGAGGAGCAACTCTTCTTCTGTTCCCTACATGTTGCCGGTAATGGGCAAGTTCATGGATCAATGTGATTAAAAAGGCAAAAGGATTTAAATCTGAGTTTACAGAAATGGAGTGAACTTTAGTTCTAGGATCAAACCGGTAATCCCCAAGCTTGGTTTTTCTTGGTCTTGATATTTTGAACTTTATATTATAAGTAGAGATCAACTGAGTTACATAGCCGTGACTTCGACCAGGAACTAAGTAAGTTAACTCCTGTAAAACAGCGTCTGAAGTCTGTGTTGGTAGGTTAGAATTGATCTTCATCTTCATTGGGGTGTTCAAAAGTAGGTAAATCAAGATATTTGACGTGCTTTTATATGGCTACCTTTGATTGAAATTACCCTTAATACGGGAAAATGAAGTGAAGAGATGTCTTTTATAGCTAGAATAGGAGAATATACCACGATGCTGAGTGGATCGTTTACAAAACCTGATAAATTTAAGGTGTTTTGGAAGAGGTGTGTCGATGAGGTAATGAACCTTGGCATCAATTCAATGGGAATTGTATTTATTATCTCCATCTTCATGGGAATGGTAATCACCATTCAAACAGCTTCCAACATTGATAGCGCTTGGATTCCAAAATTCACAGTAGGATTTACCGCCAGGCAAACTATAATACTAGAATTTTCACCAACCATTATTTCTCTTATTCTTGCAGGAATTGTAGGTAGTCGGATTTCATCTGAGCTTGGCTCTATGAGAGTTACCGAACAAATAGATGCGTTGGATATTATGGGAGTTAACTCAAAGAACTATTTGATTCTTCCTAAGATTATTGGATTCATGTTTATCCTACCTTTCATTATTGTTTATTCCATGTTTCTCGGAATCTTTGGAGGGTGGTTAGTTGGAACAGCTTCAGGTATTATATCAACAGCGGATTATGTGTATGGAATTCAATATGGGTTTAATCCTTCGGGTATTTTCTATGCATTAGTTAAGACTATTCTGTTTGCGTTTGTAATCGCAAGTGTGTCGTCTTACTATGGTTACCACGTGAAAGGCGGGTCTTTAGAAGTTGGGCGAGCAAGTACAAAGGCGGTTATTTGGAGTAGTATTGTGATGTTATTCGCGAATTATTTAGTTACACAACTCTGGTTAATTTGATACAGATTAATAACATAGAAAAAGGTTTTAATGGCGTTGAAATTCTCAAAGGAATATCTTTCGAGTTTCACACCGGCAAAACTAATTTGATCATTGGTCAAAGTGGTTCTGGAAAGTCTGTTCTTACTAAATGCATCGTTGCATTGCATCAGGTTGATAAAGGAGAAGTTCTATATGATGGTCGTGACATTCAAGCCATGTCGAATAAAGAGAAAAAAGTTCTACGGCAGGAGATTGGAATGTTGTTTCAAGGAAGCGCTCTTTTCGATTCGATGACCGTTGAAGAAAATGTTATGTTTCCTTTGAAGATGTTCACCAAAATGTCCAAAGAGGAAATGCTAGAACGGGTGAATTTCTGTCTAAATAGGGTAGAGCTATTGGATAAAAATCATCTATATCCGGCAGAAACTTCTGGCGGAATGCAAAAGCGAATTGCAATTGCTCGTGCGATTGCAATGAATCCAAAGTATCTGTTTTGTGATGAGCCAAATTCAGGTTTAGATCCGAAGACAGCAATCGTAATTGATAATTTGATTAAAGACATTACAGAAGAGTTTAACATGACAACCGTTGTGATTACACACGATATGAATTCTGTTTTAGAAATTGGAGAGAACATCATGTTTCTTTCTCAGGGTTTAAAAGCGTGGGAAGGGAACAAGGATTCAATCATCACCACTGATGCTAAAGAAGTAACAGAATTCGTGTATGCTTCTAAATTCATGAAAGACTATAAAGATCGAATGGGTTAAGGCCCGTTTCAATTTATAATTTTGATGTGAATGTTGGGAGGTTTCTCCGCTCACATTGTTCCAATGTTCGGTCGAAATGACCGCAGCTACAATGTGACATTGTAGCTGCGGTCATTTCGACCAAGTTCTGCAAAGCAGAACGCGCGGAGAAAACTCCAGCCTTTACCTAACAATAACCTTCTTAGCGCTGATGCCAGCTTGGTTCGCGATAGTTAATGTGTAAATCCCTGGAGCGATGTCTTCAAACTTTGACCATGACAGATCAACGGGCAAATGAACAAGAAAGCGAGAAATGGTCTCATGATTATAAGATACAAAAAAAGCGGCCGGTTACAGTAGACATTTAAGCCGATGTTAGGGAGATTTCTCCGCTCACATTGTTCCAATGTTCGGTCGAAATGACCGCCACTACAATGTCACATTGTAGCTGCGGTCATTTCGACCAAGTTCTGCAAAGCAGAACGCGCGGAGAAAACTCCAGCCTTTACCTAACAACTACCTTCTTAGCGCTCATGCCAGCTTGGTTCGCGATAGTTAATGTGTAAATCCCTGGAGCGATGTCTTCGAGATTAAATGACAGTCGATAAGCCCCAGATACCATTGTTGAACTATAAATCTTTTTACCACTGATATCATATAAGTTAATTTGAGCGTCAGAATCTAGCTGGGTGACTTCTACGGTTATTTGCTCCCCCGCAGGATTTGGATAAATTGATAAGTTGAAAAAATCGTATTCCACAACATTTGGACAGTTGGTTCTAAACTTGATTATAGGAGTTTCTTTTATAATTACCTCTTCAAACCCTGTTGTTGTATTTTCAAAAACAATCTTGGTTGTTGCAGACCGATCTGAATAAGTGTACGCGAATGGTAATGAATCGCCAATATCCGCCCTGAAGCTCACATGAAAATACGTATATATTCCTCCTGGGTTGTAGTAATTGATGTTCGCTTCTGCGTAATACTCACCTGGTGGCCAAGAATTATAATTGCATGGAACATCGGCATCTATCAACGAAATATTTCCGAAAGAATCTTCACCAAATACGCTGCAAGTGATTGGACTGCAACTGCCTTCCAGCACTTTGATCCTAGTAGCATAAGAATAAAAAGACCCAGTGGTGTGAAATGTTGTCATAACACTATACGGATCATCTATTCCATCATTATCTCTGTCCAATTCAAAGTCAGAATACCCGAATAATGAATCTCCTCGATGGAATAAATCACTTTCACCAAACACACAGCCAACATTCATTTCGTACATACTTTTAAATAAGTTATTTGTACTGTCTACGTCCGTTGAATCAGAAGAAACAAACATGTCAACCGCGGCCATCCCAGCTCCCATAATATTCATATCTGTTGTAGAGCTGAGCTCATCATTAAAATAAACATTGCTGCCAAGACTAACGTTAGTGTAAGCTGAAGCTCCCGTTACTTCTGTCGATATTGTACAATTGGTGGCCGTATCTAATCCTAAGTTTAGAACATCGGCTTTAAAACGCTGGTATGGATACCAATCGGCAGGATACATATAATACTGAATCGGCTTTAATGAATCTACTATGTGCCAATAAGCATCCTGAATTAATAAGTCAACTCCAGGGTTTGCTTCAGAGATTTCAATATTATCTATACGAAACAAGCCACCCTTTGTACCTGTATAATGAAATGCCAGTTGAATGGAATCATTCTGAAACCCTGTTATATCTATATACTGTTTGGTCCAGTCCATTGAATTGAAATGAATCGAGTCTTCATTCCAAATTGGAGTCCAGGTTGCTCCACTATCAATGGTGATTTCAATAGTCATGTCCATATCATCCATCGGAGTAACATGCCAGAAATTGGTGGTTTGAAAATCGAAATTAAGTAGGACCTTTTGTGAGCTAGGAAGTATGATTTCTGGACTGATTAGCCATTCATTGTATAATGTGGTCATATCAAGCCGATCTATTGCCGCAGAACTGTCAGGCCTTCCTATTGTATCAGAATGCCAAAATCCATCTCCGCCACTTACCGTTGATCCTGGTCCAGATTGAATGGACCAACTATTTGGGAAACTAGACCAGTTTTCACTGAAAATTTGTCCATGACAGATCAACGGGCAAATGAACAAGAAAGCGAGGAATGGTCTCATGATTATAAGATACAAAAAAAGCGGTCAGTTACAGTAGACATTTAAGCCGATGTTAGGGAGATTTCTCCGCTCACATT
>JBLIOB010000189.1:0-8187 GCA_047639575.1 Parvicellaceae bacterium | reverse complement strand
TCTGAAAATCGCTGGATGCCAACAATTGGCCTTTCCGCTACTGGAAACATTGGACTTGCATATAATGTATCGAGTTCTTCAACAAATCCAGAGATTCGATATACTGGTCGAAAAGAATGTGATCCATTAGGGATGATGACCGAGCCTGAAACTCAATTAGTTGATGGAACCGCAAACAACAATACTAATAGGTGGGGAGATTACAATGCAATGGGTGTTGATCCTTCAGATGGAGAAACGTTTTGGTTTACCGCTCAATATAGCCCTGCAACACAAGCAAGAACAAGAATTGGTGCATTTAAAATAGACCAATGCTCACCAACTGTACAGTTTAACTCTGCAGCCTATAATCCAAATGAAAGTGATGCGGATGTTGTAGAAGGATGTTTAGACTATTACGTTGTTGATATTCCAATTAAAATTGGATCTGATCCTTCACAACCTGCTGACATCGTTGTTAATGTAACTGGCGGAAGTGCAACTCAAGGAGTTGACTATGCTATTTTTAATACAACTGGCACATTAGATGATCCTACTTTGAGTTTTACGGTTCAAGTAAGAGTTTATAATGATAATTATGTTGAAGGGACTGAAACAATAACCTTAGACTATTCATTAAATCCAAACGGTGGAAACGCGGTAGCTGGAACAACTAATCAAACAGTTACAATTACTATTAATGATGATGACATAGCCCCAGCAGCTATGTCTAGCCTTGTAACCATCTTAACTGAAGATTTTGAAGGCACAGGTGGTGCAATGCCAACTGGATGGTCAACTGTGAATAATGGAACACCTGCAGATGATGCTTTCCAAGTTGGAAACAATGCCGCGGCAGCATCTGGAGCTTACTCTATCCCAGTATCAAATACAACTGACTTTGCTTGGATCAATGATGATGCTTGTAACTGTGATCAAAATGACGTGGATATATTTTTCCCATCTATTGACTTAACCGGATATCTATCCGCAACATTAATATTTGACACTTATTTTGAGTCAAACACTTACATGGGCGATACAGAATTGGCTGAATTAAGGGTATCCATAGGAGGCGGACCAGCAACAACCGTTGGATCGTTAACTGCTTCTGCTATTGATGGAAGTTGGATTACTCAAAACTTTGATATTTCAGCTTATGTTGGAAATTCAAACGTGGTCTTCTCTGTAAACTATTCTGATGCTACAGGATGGTTGTATGGATGTACAATAGACGATGTATTACTTACAGGAGGCGGACCAATTAATGTTCAACAAGCAGTAAATGCAGGTTCGGCAATGACAGCTAACTTAGGCCCGAACTCTACCGTTCATTTTTACGATGCAGCTTCTCAAGATGTGATGATTACACTAGATAACAGCTCAAGTTTTGACTTCGGTTGTGTTACTGTTCAGGTGGATAGAGCAGGAACTGGTGTTGCTCAATTTTCTAGCACGAATACTTCTAATTACTTAGCTGACAAAACGTTTACAGTTACTCCTACAAATAACAGTGGAAGCGCAACATATGATGTGACCTTATATTACAAGGAAGCAGAAGTTGCTGGTTGGGAATCAGCAACTGGTAATGCCAGATCAGTAGCGGAAGTAATTAAAGTTGCAGGTGCAAATCCAATTAGTGTGGTAACTCCCGCAAACTATGGAACTTTCAATATTGACAATGTTGTAGGCACAATAGGAGCTTTCAATTCGGACGTGACTTTCACCGCAACTTTTGGTAATGGATTCTCTGGATTTGGCTTGGGAGTTTATGCTCCCGGCATTCCTGGTGCTCCAACCGCTGGATTCTCTCCGTCTACTTCCACAGAATGCGAAGGTGGATGTATCACTTTCACAGATGCTTCTATGAGTACTGATCCAGGAGGAATTACTAGTTGGGCATGGGATTTTGGAGACGGAAATTCTTCTTCTTCACCAAGTCCAACAAATTGCTATGCTACAGCTGGAACATACGTGGTAACATTAGTTGTTACAGATGCAGTTGCATCTGATAATCAAACAAGTGTTGTTACGATAGGTGCCGCTTCTACAAACAGTATTGCGGCAAATCTTTGTCCGGGGCAGGCTGTAAGTGTTGGCTCAAGTACTTATACAACGGCTGGTTCCTATACGGATGTGTTAACTAACGCGGCTGGTTGCGACAGTACTATTACTACGACAGTTGTAGAGTTAGCGGCAACGTCATTCACTCAGAGTACAACTTTCTGTGATGGCGGAAATATTGTAGTTGGTTCAAGTACATATACTACCTCAGGAACATATACTGATGTATTAACAAATGGTGCCGGATGCGACAGTACAGTAACTACTACAGTTACAGTTAACTCGAACCCAACTCCAACAATCGACAATGCAAGTGCTCTTGATACGTTATGTGAGAATGGTAATCCTGTAACAATATTATCCACTCCAGTTGGTGGAACATTCAGCGGAACAGGAGTAGCTGGAAATAGTTTTAATCCTCTTACAGCTGGTCCGGGTAGTCACATCGTAACCTATAGTTATAGTGACGGAAGCGGATGTATTGGACAGACACAGATTACCGTTATCGTAGTTGATTGTACAATTGGAATTAAAGAAGAAGCGCTTGAAGGAGTTAACTTGTTCCCTAGTCCAAACAATGGTCAATTCGTAATAAATGGACTCGTTGCTGGTACAACTTATAAGATTTTCGATGAACAAGGAAAGCTTATCTTATCAGAGGCCGTAGGAAGTGCAAGCGAAAACGTTAATTTAAAGAATGTGGCCGATGGCCTATACGTTCTTAGAGCGACTAAAAACGGAAAAGAAGGATGTATCAAATTTACTGTTACTAAGCAGTAAACTAGGTCTATACCATATTTTGAACCCCATCTTGATTTTTCGAGATGGGGTTTTTAATTTACTTCAGAATTACCTCCGTGGCTCCTGCACCATATTTCTCGTAGGATCCATCTAAGTATTCATATTGATGGAAATATGCTCTTAATTCAGCTCTTATCTCTTCACGCAAGACACCAGCACCAACTCCATGTATAAATACCACACGCCTTAAGTTCCTATTAACAGCACTATTCATGCTTCTTCGAAAGTTTGCCATTTGAACTTCAACAATTTCAAAATTGGTCATACTTCCATGAGATTGAATCAAGTTTTCAATATGGAGATCAACTTCCATTTCATCGGACTTTGGCATTCTATCTATATGGTTAAATTTCTTATAGAAAGCATCCGTAGCTTTTTCGTTATGCTCGGCCCGTGCTTGATCATCAACATCATCTTGAGAAACTTCATAAGCATCCGTTCCCTGTTTCAACAATTCTTTGGCTGGATATTCATAATCGAAACCATCTTCAGTTTCCACCGTTATCATGTCCCCATTAATCGCTTGGATGGCTCCTCCGCCTTCTTCATTTAAAAAATTAACTTGATCACCAATTTGAAACATCAATTCACTTTTGAATTACAAATGTAAACATCCAAGTTCTATTTCCAGAATCATTTATTCATTCCGATAATCTATCTTTGCCATATGTCAGGAACACGGATTAATATATTTGTTAGAGAAACAGGATTGTTTTCAAGAAGAGAAGCGGATTTAGCTATTGAAAATGGGCGGGTTAAAATCAACAAAGAGATTGCTAAAACAGGTTCAATTGTTAAAAGAAACGATGTGGTAGAATTGGACGGAGAGGTTATTAATCCATTTAAGAAGCCAACACCGCCAAAACATGTTTTACCTCCAGCTGTTAATCCAAAATCTAGAGCCAAGCGAATCAGTCAGCGAGAAGAAAACAAAAAAAACCTCCCGAAAAAGAAACGTAAAAAATGAAAACACATGGACCTTGGAAAACCTTACAAACAGAAGTAGGGTATGAATCTCCTTGGATACGTGTTGATCACTCGGAGGTTTTAAATCCAGCCGGAAACCCTGGAACCTATTCAGTAGTTCATTTTAAAAATATTGCAATTGGAATCATTCCGATAGATGAGGAAGGAAATACATGGCTAGTTGGACAGTACAGATATCCTTTAAAGGAATACAGTTGGGAAATTCCAGAAGGAGGAGGAGATCCTAATATTGATCCAATCGAATCTGCTCAGCGAGAATTACTCGAAGAGACTGGCATAAAGGCAAAAAACTGGAAGCTGATTAACACGATGCATTTGAGTAATTCTGCTTCAGATGAATTGGCTTTGATTTATTTAGCTACCGACTTATCTTTTCACAAGTCTTCTCCTGAGGAAACAGAGGAATTAGAAATTAAGAAAATTAAACTGACCGATTTTTTTACTCAAGTTGATTCTGGAGAAATTACAGATAGTCTGACTGTTGCTGCGGCTCAAAAAGTAGAACTAATGCTTCTTAAAAATGAATTCTAGATATGTAATCTTTCTACTTATTGTAGGACTGGTTAGTTCATGTGCCACTCAAGAAGAACAAGCTATGAACCAACCTGGTTCGGTGGAAGACGCTAGACTTTTAAGAGACACCTTGATCTCTTTTCATACTAAACTAGACCCACCAAATCCGGGAGAATGGCTGGACCAGCATGAAGAAAAAGGTCAAACGTTTGAGCAATATGTAACTGTAAACCCAATAAAGCCTACAGCAACTCGAAATAAACTTTACATTCAAAAATTAGGTGAGTTGGATAGTGCAGAATTAAGAATCATCGACTTAACCGCAGAATATTTGGGAATTTTCTATCAAATGGAAGTTCGGGTACTAGACCCAATTCTATTGGACCCTACAATAATTCCATCAGGATCGCAACGAGACCATTTAGGAAATCATCAGTATCATACTAAGTATATTTTATATGATGTGTTGGCTCCAAAATTACCTGACAGCGCTGCCGCTTATATTGCTTTTACGGCAGAAGACTTATATCCAGATCCAAGGTGGAATTTTGTATTTGGACAAGCTTCTGTTAAAGATCGAGTTGGAGTTTGGTCAATTAATAGATATGGAGTGCCATCAGCAGGTGAAGAAGCCTTTAAAGAAGTGCTTTTTAGAGCGATGAAGGTATCTTCTCATGAAACTGGACATATGTTCACGATGAGACATTGTATAGATTATGAATGTAACATGAACGGAAGTAACACGCTTGAAGAATCAGATCGGAAGCCACCTTATTTGTGCCCTGAGTGTATTGCTAAAATGAAGTGGAATTTGAATCTTAACGAAGTCATCCGATTTAATGAGATTGATGATTTTTACGTAAGTCAAAAGGTAAATCCATACTACAAAAACTACTACCAAGCCATCAACGAACTGCTAGATACTATTCATTAAGCGACTTGGAAACCAAGCACTAAAATATCATCCAGTTGTTCATAATTACCTCTCCACTCGACCAGCTGCTTTTCCAATTCGAGTGCTTGTTCTGCACCTTCCAAATGATTAATTTCCAACAACAATTTTTTAAAGTTCTTGGACATAAACTTTTTGCCTTTTTCTCCACCGAACTGATCTTGATATCCATCTGAAAACAAGTATAAAACATCGTCCTTAATTGAATCAACTTGGTGCGTTTCGAATTCAAAATTCAAATCAGTTCCACCACCGATTGATCTTCGATCCGCTTTGATTTCCATCAAATCTTGCTCTCTAATGTGAACCAATGAATTCATAGCGCCTGCATACGTAATTTGCTGCGTTTTCTTATTTATTGAAACCAAGGCAATGTCCATCCCATCATTAGACTGATATCTAGAATGTTGGTTTTTAAACTCGGTAATAATATTTCTACTTACGGCTGTCAATATTTCTCCTGGTTCCATCAGTTGTAACTCTCTAACCGCTCTGTTTAGCTCATTATAACACATCATTGAAACGAATGCTCCAGGAACACCATGTCCAGTGCAATCTGCGGCAGCAATATAAGTATGTGTTTCATTTTCGCTGAACCAATAAAAATCACCAGAAACGATGTCTCTTGGTTGAAAATAAATCATATAATTAGGTATGGACTTTTCAATCTCACTTGCCTTAGGTAAAATAGACTCTTGCAGATTCTTAGCGTATGTTATACTATCTAATATGTCTTTATTTTTCGCTTCAATTATCTCATTTTGGTCCTTCAAAGCTAAAGCGCTCCTTTTCTTTTGAATATAACCTCGATAAGCAACAAGAACCAATGCCATAACTATTATCAAAGCAATGACTACGAATATAACAATCGTATTTAAGGCATCATTCGCTTGCTTATGCACTGCCGTTTCTAATCTCTCATTTGCAATGGTTGCTTTGTTTTCTGCCAGCTTAACATCTTTTTGCACAGATTGAAATTTTTCTTCTGATTCTGCCAAATTCTTAGCTCTCTCCACCCCTTGAAGACTATCGTTATACTTCTGAGCTGAGTCCTGATATAGCCAAGCATTTTCATAATCTTTTAAACCCGAATAAGTGTCTGATGCAATACCAAACATATTTACCTTAAACAGCACATTATCGCTTTTTTTACAAATCTTCAAAGCTTCAAGTACATAATCTATCCCCTTTTCAGGAGTTCCAAACTCGGTATAACTAGACGCAATATTTGAAATTGCGATCCCATAATCTGCATTATGTCCTTTGGAGAATGCGATATCCGCTGATATTTCGAAATGCTCAATCGCCCGCAGGTATTCTTGTTTTCTATAATGCAGAATTCCAATGTTATTGTTTAAATTAAACTCGTCCCCCGTGAGCTTAAATGTCTTAGTGATGTCAAGAGCATTTTGCAAGTATAACTGTGCAGAGTCCAACTCTTCTATCTGTGAATAAGCCAAACTAATATTCATACAAGAGGAATACGATTCTTTATTTTCTCCGGCCAAATTAAAATTCGTTGCAGATATTTTCCAGTGTTTAATAGCTGATTCGTAGTTTCCGATTAAATATTGAGGGACGGCCAAATCACCATAAATTCGAGCCATTTCTTTGGGTTGATTATTATTAGTGGCATGCTCCATCGCTTTATGCAACAAATCAACCCCTGCTTCTGGCTCTCCATTTTGGGACTCAAAAAGGCCTCTATATCTATAATAAATAAAATTTACTTCCTCGTTAAGTTCGAAATTAATCATGGGAAGTGCTTCTTCGAATAGAAAATTCACGGAATCTGAAGACACTTTAGTACTCAACCCATTGGCTCCAAGAACTAAAAGAGTTGCAAACGTATGGTTTTCAAGTTTTAGCTTTCTACCAAGATCTATAGAGTGCTCTATAACTGAACCATCCCAAGTGCATTTATTTGAAGATAGTAATTCTATGGCATATTTAATTCGTTGTTCTCCTTTCGAATTTAAATATGACTGTTCTAAACTATCGCAATTTGAATTTTGCGAAAATCCTGCAACAGTTGCAAAACAAAATAATATGGCGACAAATATTCTCAAGAATAATTATTAAGAAGGGTCCCCTAAATTGAGAATATTTATTGATTTAAAGTGGAGTTATCGCTAAATTTTTTATTACTTAACGTAAATAAAAAAACCGAACTATGGCCACAGGAATTATTGAATCTATCTCATCAGATGTAAGAGGTTCAAAAACAGGAATTGTTAAAGGAAACGAAACAGGTGATTTATTCAATTTTGTTTCCCAAGTAATTACGTGCGAAGAAGAAGATCCCGTCTCCTTTAATTTAAACGTAATTAAAGGAAGTGACACAACCGCAGTCGACTTAATTTGTATTGCAGGAATTACAAAACATCCATTAAGTCCATTAAATGAAGAACATGTAGGAGATGTACAGGTTGGACCAGATCAAAAACTAGTTATAAAAAGTGGCGGAAACGTTACTGGAAAACTTAGCATTGGAGGACAGGTAAGAATTAAATCCGGAGGAAATGTTACAGGAAATATAATTATTAATAATGCTGGAACTTTAAAAATTATCGGAGGGAACGTTACTGGAGATATTGATTTACATTCTTGTGAGACTTTGAAAATTAGCGCTGGCGGTATTGTAACAGGTAACGTACTCATCAATCAAGGACATAAGTTAGTAATGGACAATGGAACGATAACAGGTTCATTGGATGTAATTGCTGCTTTTAAAATAGTAGTCAAATCAGATTCATCTATTGGAAAAGGATGATTGAAGCCGTCATTTTTGACATGGATGGCCTCATAATTAACTCGGAACCTCTTTGGAGAAAAGCTGAAATAGCGATCTTTAAAGAGGTTTCTGTGTTTTTAACAGATGATGATTGTGC
>JBLIOB010000188.1:0-8214 GCA_047639575.1 Parvicellaceae bacterium | reverse complement strand
CATTGCTTACTTCATCGTAAACCATTTTCGTGAAAGAATGACCAGATTCTACCTGAATCAAAGAATTAGTGCTGTATGTATACTTGTATAAACCTAGGTCATGAGAGATCATCAATTGACCAGGGCTGATACTATATGTATCATAAATATTTCCAGCCGGTATAGCATGAGGTTCCCAGAACGAATTGGTTGAATAGTTATAGATTTCTAACTTACCTTGTCCTGCTCCATCGTTACTACAAACAAAAAGTTCGTTGGCAGTTCGAATCTCCCAGGACACTATATCATTTCCAAAACCAATGGATTTATCTGTTGCGCCACTTGAACGGTAATAAACTCCCATAAAATGTGAAGCAGTTACGTCATGTCTTTGCTCCACATAAATTCGATCTCCCCATACAAAGATGTCATCTGGCTTATAATCTACTGATGAATTAACTGTTGCTGTAATGGTTCCACTTTGGCCATATCCTGTTACTGATCTAGCGCTAGTTGTAACATAAGTAATCCCATCATCAGATTGAAGCATTTTTAAATAATAGGGAGAAGGTGGATTTCCCGGATTTATTTTTTCCCAAACAGTATCTATAATAATTGGATCGTAAGCAACTAGGTTATCTGTAAAAGAACCCATTGTTATTAAATATTGATGATATGAATTTACTGCTGCACCACCATATTCTGAAGCGAAAGTCTGATAAGGTGTTGTGCTAATGCCATCAAACGAATCCCATTCTTGTGTTCCAGCAACTGGCGAACTGACAATGATTCGATTATTTATACTTAACGGAACTCCTGTTATATTGATCTGTTTGTATTCAGATTTCGCATTCGTACCATCCGAAGCCCAAATTTTCAAGTAATGAACTCCCGATTCCAAGTGGATGTCGTTTAAATGAATGGATTGATTGATATCAACTGAATTGGCTGTTACGTTAATCGCAATTTTTGGAACTACATTATTAAAACTTGCATCTTGTATATCAACTGTTACAGCTTCTAAATTCGTTTCATCTGTAACTGATGCTATTACAGCAACGAAATCAAAAACATCGAAATTCGAAAAGACAGTTGGGGATGAGATAGAGATGATTGGAGGATTTCCGTCTGTTTCTTTTTTGCATCCCAATAAGAAGACACAAATTAATATGAAAATTATATTTCTCAATTGAACCAACTTTAATTCTAAAGGTACAGGGTTATTAATGCTAACAATTTAACGAAATTAACGTATCTTATAAAAGGGCAAAAGATTTGGGATCTTATTTTAGGCTTATTAACATTTGTTAATAACCGTCTGTAAAACGTGTTGATAGCTTTAATACGAAAATTAGACCTAAGCAGAACAATTTCAAGTTATCTTTGATAATCTATGAGTGATACGAACGTACAAGGGCAAACTTCGCAGCAAGGAAACAAGGGAAGATCTATTAAAAAAGGTAACTTCTCTAATCCTGTAGAAGGTGGTAAATTACCACCCCAAGCTGTTGATCTTGAAGAAGCCGTACTCGGAGCATTGATGTTGGAGAAAAATCCGGTTAATGATGTAATTGATATTCTGAAGCCAGAAAGCTTTTACAAAGCAGGTCATCAAAAGATCTATGCTGCGATCATGGATTTGTTTGGAGCGTCTGAACCAATTGACATATTAACGGTAACCAATAAATTAAGGTCTAAAGGAGAGCTTGATCTAGTTGGTGGGCCTTATTATATTTCCCAACTAACTAACAGAGTTGCTTCCACCGCCCACGCAGAAACGCATGCAAGAATTATTTCTCAGAAGTATATCATGAGAGAACTAATTCGAATTTCTGGCGAAACGATTCGGAATGCCTACGATGAAACCACTGACGTATTTGATTTATTAGATCGGGCGGAGTCAGAACTTTACGGAGTTGCTGAAGGAAACATTAGAAAGAATTACGATTCAATGAGCCAAATTATGAAGCTGGCCATTGATCAGATTGAACAAAATCAAAATCAAAAAGATGGCGTATCAGGTATTAATTCTGGATTTACAGACTTAGACCGGATCACATCAGGCTGGCAACGATCTGATATGATTGTATTAGCCGCTAGACCAGGTATGGGTAAAACTGCATTTGTTTTATCCATGGCTCGAAATTGTGCTGTTCAGTTTGGACATCCTGTTGCTGTATTCTCTCTTGAGATGAGTTCGATTCAATTGGTAAACAGATTGATTGCCAGTGAATCTGAAATTTCAGCGGATAAACTAAGGAAAGGAAATCTTGCTCCTCATGAATATCAACAACTGCATGCTAGAATCGGAGCATTGTCCAAAGCACCGATCTTTATTGATGATACTCCTGGGCTGTCGATTTTTGAACTTAGAGCAAAAGCTAGAAGATTAAAACAGCAACATAACATTGAATTAATCGTTATTGATTACCTCCAATTGATGACAGCAGGAGGAAAAGGAGGAAATAGAGAACAAGAAATTTCCTCTATATCTAGATCTATTAAGGAGATCGCAAAAGAATTAAACATTCCGATTATCGCGCTTTCACAATTAAGTAGATCGGTAGAAACAAGAGGTGGAGATAAAAAACCAATGCTATCGGATTTGAGAGAATCTGGAGCGATTGAGCAAGATGCTGATATTGTGTCTTTCATTTATCGACCGGAATACTATGGAATTACGGAAGATGAAGATGGAAATTCAACGATTGGAACTGGCGAGATTATCATAGCAAAACATAGAAATGGATCCTTGGCATCTGTTAATTTGAAGTTTATTCCTCATTTAGCAAAGTTTACCAACATGGAAACAGTTGGTGCTGGAGGCGATCCATTTAGCATGGAGCCGAATGAAGATTTTGATTCTGGATCAAGAATTGTAGGGTCTAGTATGAATAATGATTTTGGAAATGATTCGAAAGATCCGAATGACGACAATTTCGACATCAATCAGGGATTAGACGATACGCCATTTTAGAATGAAAAAATATTTAGTAATCATACTTTCAATTTTGATTTCAAACTTTGTGTTTGGAGCGAAGTTGTTAATTCCTATGGATGCCGGAAGTCAGAACAACCACATCAAAGCATATGGAATTGCTTATTGGGTATTGCAAAATGACATCGAAGTAGAATGGCTTCTTAATTATAGAGGTGGATCTTTTTTAATTGATTATTACAAAACGATTGAAGAAGAACTAATTATTAGAGGCGTTTCTTTTGAAAAAATTGCTGACGTTCAGGCCCAACAAATCAAAGCTAAAATTTCAGATCCTGAGGTTAACCAGGAGGTTGTAGCACTTCAAAAGGCTCCAAAAATTGCAGTTTATTCTCCAGATGGAAAACAACCATGGGATGATGCAGTAACTTTGGTTTTAACGTATGCGGAAATTCCTTATGAGACTGTTTATGATTCTGCCGTAGTTGCCGGTTCACTTCCTGAATATGATTGGCTGCACCTTCATCATGAAGACTTTACTGGACAGTACGGAAAATTTTATAGAAGTTATAGAAACGCTCCTTGGTATAAAAAACAACAATCTAGTGCTGAATCAATGGCAACCAAACTAGGTTTTGGTAAAGTGTCTGAAATGAAAAGGTCAGTAGCTTTAAGCATTCGTAATTATACAGCCGGTGGCGGATTTTTATTTACGATGTGTTCAGGAACGGATTCATATGACATTGCATTAGCCGCGCAGCATACTGATATTTGTGACTATATGTTTGATGGGGACGCGCCTGACCCTAATGCTCAAAACGAGCTTAAGTATGACGAAACTTTTGCCTTTAAGGATTTCAGGTTAAAAATGAATCCGATGGAATATGAGTTTTCGGATATTGACGGAACTAAAGCGCATGTGGTTCCAGAACAAAACGACAAGTTTACCTTATTCGATTTTAGTGCAAAATGGGACATTGTGCCAACAATGCTTTGCCAAAACCACACCACTATTGTAGATGGCTTTATGGGACAGACAACTGACTTCTACAAGAAATACATCAAGAGTAACGTTCTGGTTATGGGCGAGAACAAATCTATAGGCACGGCTAAATACATTCATGGCGAATTTGGCAAAGGACAATGGACTTTTTATGGAGGGCATGACCCTGAGGATTGGAGACATTATGTAGGAGATCCTCCAACTGATTTAGACCTTTTTCCAAACTCAGCTGGTTACCGATTAATCTTGAATAACATCTTATTTCCAGCAGCTAAGAAGCAGCCGCAGAAGACGTAAACAATGTCACAATTTTTTAGAGAAATTGTAGGTCAGGCGATTTCAGATCCAAATTTTATTGAAGAAGGCACTATACAATCGCTCTGGAGTGGTTACGGCAGAATTGTACGGGTTAGGTCGATACTTGATGATCATACGTTCGTAGTTAAACACATCAAATTCCCAACACACACTGATCATCCTAAAGGATGGAGCACTCGTTTTTCACATGAACGTAAAGTAAAATCTTATGAAGTGGAAATGAACTGGTATCGAGATTTTCAAAATAATCAGGAGTCATTAAAGTATCCCAAATGTTTTGGAACTTACTCTCATAATGAGGAGCATATTATCATTTTACAAGATGTAAATGCATTGGGTTTCTCGGCCAGAAAATCTGATTTAACTCTTTTAGAAATTAAATCTTGTTTGAGTTGGTTGGCTACATTTCATGCTACGAATCTTAATGTATCAGATAAAGGACTTTGGGACCGTGGTAGCTATTGGCATCTTTCCACACGTCCTGATGAGTTTACGGCAATGCCAAATAACCCTCTAAAAAAGGCTGCATCCAGAATCGATGATGTACTTAATAACTGCAAGTATCAAACGATTATTCATGGAGATGCTAAAGTTGCAAACTTTTGTTTCGCTGCAGACGCCAATGTAATGGCGGTGGACTTTCAATATACCGGAAAAGGATGTGGCATGAAGGATGTTGCTTATTTCTTAAGTAGCTGCTTGACGGATCAAGAATGCGAATCTCAGGAAAAACTACTGTTGGATTATTACTTCAATCAATTAAAAAAACATATTTCTCAGTATCACGAAAAAATCAATTTCAATGAACTTGAAAAAGAGTGGAGAGAGCTATACTATTACGCTTGGGCAGATTTCGTTCGTTTTCTACAAGGGTGGATGCCCGGTCATTATAAAATAAACCAATACTCCTTGGCAATCAGCGATAGGGTAATTAATGAGTTAACTGATTAGCGCTCAGTTGAACCTGCCAAACTTTAGTCTAGATTCAACAGGAAAGGCAAAGGGAATTTACTTCGTTCAAATTGGCAAACAAACGAAGAAGTTGTTGATCCAATAGTTGCAGCTGTGATAAGTTTAATTTATTCAATTTCACCTTGATCAAACGCTCCTCTAATTCTGTATGTAAAACCAAATCGGACAGTAGGAGCATTCATTAATATCCATCTTCCTTCCGCCCAGAAAATTCCGGCTGAAGCAAACAAGGAAAAGCCGCTTGAATGCTTAAATTTCATATAGTAGCTAGCACCTTGCTGAGTGGATCGATAAATTTCATTGTAATTGATAAACAGGTCAAAAGGTGATCCTACCCATGAATACTTAGTCCCTGCATATCCAAATCGAAGCGAAACACCATGTTGAAATTTATTAGAAACCTTCCAAGAAAAAGAAGCGCTCATGTCGCCAACATAATAATTCCCTGTACCAGAGTTCCAAAAAGAACTACCACTATTGGTGAAATTATGATTAAATGACCCTTCACCATAATTGTACTGTAAATCGATTAAGTACTTTTTCTTAATCGTAAAATAAGCCCCTAATCCTAATAAACCGGATTTATGGAATTGTTGGTCAGAGAATAGGCTATTCGCTGATTTCCTTTTTCTTAAAAACGTACCAGATCCTTGCAAATAAATATGTTTTACAGGAGAGTATGCAACGTTAGCAAAGCCTCCATCCACCCCAACTGTGCTAGATATAGATAAATCTTGGCTCCTTTCAAAACTATGAGGAACAAGGGTTGCTGGAGTGTACGTGGCTGTACAACTAGCCAGCAAGAAGATTAATATTGGTGAACTCCATTTGTGCATTCTATTAAATTACAATTTTTGAACTAATCTTATGCTGGAAAATTTATCATTAAATCAGCGACTTTTCTTTAAATTTAAGCGTGGAATTAGAACTTAATACCGATCGATTGTATCACTGTAATATTGAGACGAGTGATTCAACATTTCTTTTAGCCTTAATTAATTCGCGAGGATGGTTAGAATTCATCGGTGACAAGAAAATTAAAACAGAGGACGCTTGCAAGGAATGGATAGAATCTGTAGTTCTAAAGCAACTTAGAGAACTTGGATATACTACCATGGTCATTTTCCGAAAAGAGGATCATTTACCAATCGGAGTTGTTAGCCTAGTAAAGCGAGAATACCTCGAACACCTTGATATTTGATATGCTTTGTTGCGAAAATTTTTGGGCCACGGATATGCCAATTAAGCAACAAAAGAAGGACGCACGTATGCTAGGAATAAACTGAACTCAGATACGGTATATGCGATCTGACAAGACAATGATAAAAGGTCTAAAAATCTACTGGACCGATTTAATTTTATTTTTGAAGGAACGGTTGATCGGGACAGTGAAGTGTTGCTCAAGTATCGGGACAGGTAAATTTTCCACACTACAGACGGACGTTTTTAAGAAACTCTTTATGGAAATTGACCGTACAATGAATCATACCTCTGTATGCGAACTCCTCTCCTGCTCATAGCTCTTTTTTTAACTTCCATTTCATGGAGTCAAATTGAATTGAAAGGTCAAGTAATTGATCCTGAATTAAAAGCCGGAATAGAAGGCGTTCGGGTTTATTTATCTCCGCAGAAAAGATCCGTAATCACAGATTCTCTTGGGCATTTTACTATCAATATTTATCAGCAACCAAAACTTGTGGTATTCTCTAAACCAGGATTTGAAACAGTTTCATATACAGGATCAGAAATTAAATATTACGAATTCTTAAAAGTAGAAATGGTCTCAAAAGTTGACCAACTTCCAGAAGTAAGTGTGAACGCTACTAAAATACTAATCGCTTATGACAACCCTAAACGCTGGGTGGTAGATTACGAATTACTCAACGACAGAATGGTCATACTACTGTCTCGCGGTAAAGGTGCAACTGTAGTTTTAACTGACTACGAATCGAACGACTTAGACCGAGTAGAAATTCCAAAATTTGACTTTAGTAAAGGAATCGAACACTTCAGAAATAACAGAAGCAAAAGGGAATTCCTTTTAAATGAATCCAAAAACATTTATAAAAACTACAATGGGGATATCCACGTAGTAACTCCAGATTGGGTTAATCAGTTGATTGTTGCTAATGATTCAATTTTCATATTCCCGAAAATTAGCTACAATGAATTTTCGTCAAAGATCTTACCTATCGTCACCACTTTCAATGGACACATGTACCGACAAGATATCACTAATCACAATCAAAAAATAGTTTACACGAAGTTAGACACCAACTCCTTTGTACCCCAAAGGCTCACGATTTTCGACAAAGAAGGTGCGGACAACGCGCAACATTGGTGGCAAAAATCTTACTACGCTTCCAACGAATCATCTTCTGTAATGGGCGACATTAATGTGGCTCAACTATACGATGAGAGAACTAAAAGAGAAGCGACCGGAGTTTATCGGGAATTGGTAAGTGAGCCAGAATATGCTCCATTATTTACTACAAATGAATTTATTTATGTTTTTGATCACACGAATGGATTTATTATAAAATGCGATGAGGATTTAAAAATTCAAGACAAAGTCAAGATCAAATATCACAATGAACTAAAATGGAATGAAAAGATTCATGTTGACATGGACACCAAAGAAGTTTACATCGAATTCTTAAGAAAAGGCCTAAAAGAACTTCATAAAATTGACTTAGAAACAGGAAAGATTATCAACGTTTATGTTCTAATAAAACAAACCTTCCCTCAAAAAATTAGGATTAAAAATGGCTTTGCATATTATATGTACAAGAAAAGTGCTGATGGCCAAAAGCAATATTTATATAAACAGCCTTTAACCCCTTAAGTCCCGTCTTCCATTCATCACATAGCTGACTAAGTTATATTATTTCATTTCCTACATTTGCGTTTGAAATGAAGTGGATTATTTTTCTTTTTTTTACGATTACAGGGTTTGGACTGCACGCGCAGTCTAATCAAATTCTTAAAATTGAAAAAGCAGCTG
>JBLIOB010000187.1:0-8214 GCA_047639575.1 Parvicellaceae bacterium | reverse complement strand
TAATGTTCGAAACGATGGGGGTAATTGCCCCGGCAATAGCTCACACGGTAATTGATATTATCCTATTAACGCTTATTTGTAAAGGAAACATAGATCAAGATGTGGTTTACATTCCTCGAACTTCAGAGGAGGAAGAGTAATTACTCGTCCTTTTTCTTCTTCTTTTTCTTCTTTTTAGTCGCTGGGTCTTCATGGAAGAAATAACGTAGGTCTAGAGTTAGATATTGACCTCCCAAATAATAATAATGGCTATGGTCAATTGCCGCGTTTCGCCATTTTGCCCTGGTAACTGCCATTAACCCAAATGGTGATTTATAAGATGCCCCAAGATAAAAATAACCACTTTCCTTGGTTCTTAGCTCAAAACCCAAATTAGCAAGGTAGGAAGCTCCAATTCTGGAATGAGGCCATGAAAGTTGCTCTAGATTAAAATTAGCACCATAAGATAAAGTGCCTGAAGCATAACCATCTGCAGAAACCCCAGTACTAGCATTCATGAAGATATTTTCTGACAATTTGATGAAAATAAGCGCTTGAACAGGAATACTGTAACTAACGAATCCAAATTCAGTTTGCTCCGACTCTATTGTTGTTCCAATTTGTTTAGACATGTCTAGCCTATAATTTCTTCTTACATAATTGATTCCTGTTTCAATAGTGATCATTTTTGTAAGACCAGTTCTTATGACCATTCCAAAACTATATCCTGCTTTTGAACTCATCGACCCGCTATAGATTGAATCTAATCCTGTGGGAGTGGATAGGGCATTTGTGAATTCAAAAGGTCCGTCAACAAAAGTTTGAATCGGAATAATCGGCTTGAATTGAATTCCAAAAGTGGTCACGTTTTTTTGTGCTAAAACAAAGGCAGGAGCCAAGAATAATATGAGCAGTAGTTTTTTCATCAATGATTTGATAACCCAAAGATTGCGGATTTATTTCAATAATAGCCTACTTGATTAGTAAACGGTTGAATTATTAAAGAATCAGTGGTGTAGGGGACGCAAAAAAAACTTGTTTGACTTAGTCACTAATTCTAATTTTCTGACCTACTACCAACCTGGTTTTACGAGTAATACCATTTAACGCACAGATTCTGTCTGTTGTTATGCCATATCTTTTAGCAACTCGGTGTATATAATCCCCGCGCTGAACTGTGTGAACTTGTGAACCTATCGGATATGCAGCATAACTATGTCTGGTTTTTTTCAGAACTAAAGTATCCGCATATATATCTTGATTCTTAAAGGATATAATATGACTTGGATTCAATGGCACTCCTTTGAATCTCATTTCAAGATGTAAATGAGTTCCCGAAGAATTTCCAGTACTTCCACCTAGCCCTATTGGTTCGCCAGCTTTTATCTCCTGGCCTGCTTTAACCTTAAACCTAGAAAGATGTGCGTATAATGTTTCTAGTCCGTTATAATGTCGGACCACCACAACGTTTCCAAATCCAGAGAAGTTTCTTGCCATTCGAACAATCCCGGGAAAGCAATTGTAAACGGTATCCCATAAATGAAGTTCTAAATCCACCCCATTATGGGATTTACCATCTCTCCAACCAAACCCAGAAGTTACAACACCAAAATATCGTCTCAAAGATTTTGGACCTAACGGATGTTTATAATCCCATTCCTTTTCTTTGTTTCTCAATACTAAAACTACCGTTGAATCTTCTGCCGAAAGACTACTCGGGTAATTGAAAGGGTATCGCTCATTCCATGATTTATAATATGCGTTAGCTGGAAAATAAGAAGTGTCGTTTGGATCGAATACTTGCTTTCCTCGCACTAAACGTTCATCTGGCATATGTGTTATATACAGGTTAAGTTCATTTATTAATGCAAATGGAACAGTGTCTAAATCAAATAAGGAATCGATAATGAAATAGATTTCACTTTCTGGTTTATATAGGACACTTTTATAAAGTTGAATTTGATGAAGCAAATGCTGATCTAACGTGTCTTGGTCTAGCAACTCATCAATCATGCTTGTAAGTTTCGCATTTGATAAGTCTTGGGCACTTGTAAAAAGGTGGTCTCTACCGTAAGATACAATTGCCTTTACGGTGTCTTTTTTACCATCTCCCGGTCCGTCCTTAACGATAGAGTCTGAGTACTCAACAGACATAGTCAGGCCTACGAAGCTGTTAAAAATAAATAATATGATAATTGCGACCTTGCTCATCCCTAAATCCGTTAGGACAATAAACGCTGGTACTCTTTACTCAGACATTGCCCAACCCACTATGGCAAGTGCTAAGAACATTAGGCAAAAAACAACCATAATGTACCGTACCCATTTATTTGCACCTAATAAGGGCTTTCTAAACGCTCCAACGGTAAGAAAGTTACAATTCAGCACTACTTTCATGTCCTTTTTGTGAACTCCATAATAGTAAATAGGGGAGCCTTTGTGCACATCTTCGTCCACTTCATAGGAGATTGATTTCTCCTTTAATAGATTTTCAAAATAGTCTGCACGCTCTTTTTCCATAAAGAAAAAAATACGGTACATATTGTTTTCAGGATGGTTCTTGTAATTGGTTAGTTGAAAAAACCCTTCGTCCTCGTCACTCATCGATCCACTCTGTTACATATTCAATCGGCTTGCGTTGACCTTTTGGCCAGTCAATGGCCGGGTAACCGATATAGAAAAAACCTAAACATTTATCTTCTTCATTTAGTTTTAAAAACAACTTTGTCTCTTCTTTGGTTGTTGGGCCTCCACTTGACCAATAAACTCCAAGTCCGTATGCTGTTGCAGTTAGGTACATGTTTTGAACTGAACAGGCCACAGCTGCTATTTCATCAAGCTCAGATATTCTTTTCGAATCCTGTCTTTTCATGCAAATACCGATTACTGCACTTGAGACCAAGGGTCTGTTTTTAAGCTTGTTAAACTTTATGTCACTAAATTTTTCAGGTAAAGTGGTCTTCTGATAAAGCTCACTTTGATACTTACTGAGTTTTTCTAAACCTTCATTCATGAAAACTTTGAATCTCCAAGGTTGTGTCATACCATGGGTAGGTGCCCAAGTAGCATTAGTTATTAATGTTTCAATTTGCTCCCGGTGTACCTTTCTGTCGGAAAATTGTTCAGGATAAATTGATCTACGATTTTTAATAATATCGTTGATTTCACTTAAGTCGTATTTCATGGTCTCAAAAGAAATGTTGGCATATTTACGTGCAAATTTATCGTTATTCTTAAAGGGAATGAAGAAGTTATTAATTTTGCACTAAATAAATTAGTTATGGATTTAGTTTTTTGGATAATAACAAGCCTTGCCGGCATCGTTATAATATTAGTGATAATTGGATTTTTGTCCCCCAGATTTGCAAAAATGCAACGAACAGTTACGGTAAAAGCTTCAGCTTCTGCCATATTTCCAAAGCTTAATAATATGCAAGAATTTGTAAAATGGTCACCATGGACGGATAAAGATCCTGATGCAAAGCATACTTACTCTGGCCCAGAATCTGGATTAGGATGCAAATATGATTGGGTTGGAGATAAAAAGAAAGTTGGAAGTGGGTCTATGGAGATTATAGAGTCTATAGAGAATAAACGAGTAAATAGTACGCTGAAATTTCATGGGCGAAGTGACGCTGAAGCAGGTTGGACCATAGTTGATAATGGAGAAAGTTGTGAAGTTACTTGGGATTTTAAAGGTGATATGGGATCAAATCCAGCAGGAAGACTTATGGGTCGTATGATGGATAAATTTCTAGGTCCAGATTATCAAAAAGGCCTAGAAAATTTAAAGGAGAGCTGTGAAAATGCGTAATTATTTATTTATGATGCTGCTGGTACTTATTGCCGGATGCCAGAGTTCAGAATTAACAGATAAATCCATTGTTCAAAACCCGAACGCTGGAGAATTTGGTGAGGCAGGCGCTCATGTAGAGAAGACTTATGCATTTAGGTTTGAAAAAGAGCAGATTGACCCAAGTTGGTATATCTCTGCAGTTGGAAAATGCCACCAAGATTCAATTCGCGCCAATTTCACGACTTTGCTTCCTCCAATATTTATGGAAGCTATAAAAAATAGTACAGGGAGCATGAGTAAACCCATTTCGCAAATTAAACGAATCGCAAATGAGGATTCCGTTTATTTTAATGTTGGCATATTAACTCAGGATTCTATATCAATTTTGGAAGGATGTAAAATTGATTTAATGTATACTGGAAATGTCCTTAAAATGTATTACTACGGGAGTTACGAGAAGATTGAAGAATCGGTGCCGGTATTAACAGAATATTTGTCGGATAATGATTTAATAGTGAATGGAGAGCAGTGGGCACAATATATTAGTGATCCTGAAAAAGTCGAACAGGATTCCGTTTTAACTATTATTTATCAACCTATAAAATAAACCAGGATTATTATTGAAATGGAGATTTGAAAAAATTTGAGATGAATGCATCTTTGATAAGTGTCCAATTTTTTCTCATAATTTTTGCATCGACTAAATACGGTTTTATAGCTTCACAATTTACAAAGTGTTTTTTTACCCATTCAAATCGGTCATTATTTTTCTTAAGATCACGCAAAGCATAACCGCTTAGAATAAAGTAATATATATATGGTTTAATCATAGATAACACGAATAAAGGTGCTGAAAAATTAATAAAAGAACCCATACGTAATAAAAGTTCAATCCAAAAAAAAACCTTCGATAAGAAGGCTTTTAAATTTCATTGAGAAGAATTCTAAATCTCTTCTACTTCAATCATTTTAACCGGAAGATCAATAATTGCTTGATAATCTTCACCAGCTTCTAGCATATCCTCATCGTCTTCTTCATAATGCCAGTTTATAGAAACTGAAGTTCTACCACCGTTATTTAATGTTTCTAATTTCTTAAAGAAATCCAGAATACATTTTGAAGATGAAGTATTGAAATATTCCAATACGATATTTACTTTAGTAGCTGCCTGTGGGTCATTTCCATAATCATCGATCCAATCGAAAAGTGGTTTGTAAAATTCAATTGAATTTTCAGGAATAGATCTCCCTTTTAATTCAAGTAACCCTTCAACAGGGTCAAAATTTACAAATGGAGTTTTAGGTGATCCTTCGTGTTTTAATGCGTCCATGCTCTATAATTAATAGTTACGAATATACAATTTCTTTTTTTGGTGATCTGAGAATTACGGATTAATTATTTGTACTTTTACAAGTGAAATAGTTTAATTTCAAAACTCAATGGGATTCCTTATTGGTACTGGTGTAGCGGAGATTCAATGTGAAATAAAAGACATTGGAATGATGGGATACGGGATGAGTGAAAATGTGGTGCATGATTATTCTACCTCATTAAATTCAAGATCTGTTTGGATTGAAGATGAAATGGGCGGAATATTTCTTTACACCTGTGTTGAGATTTGTTTCATCACTCCTGCCTTAAGAAGGGAAGTGGAAAAAGCGATTAGAAATGAAGTTGATTCAAATTTTAATCTGAGTCAATTTATCTTATCTGCTCAACACACACATTCCGCTCCTGGAGGATTCTCAGAACACGTACTTTACAATATTACCATTCCAGGTTTTCAAAAAGAGGTATTCGATGCCTATGTCGCGGGGATTGTTTCTTCCATCAAGCTCGCTTATAAAAATAGGACGTCAGGGGAATTAGAATTGGTAGAGCACGAAGTAGAGCTTGATTCCGGAATTGCATGGAATAGATCGTTAAAAGCTTTTAATTCCAATCCAGAGAATGAAAGTTTGGAAATGACTCAAGCCAATTTGGCAATTGATAAACGGATGAGAATGTTGCGAATTGTAAGAGGCGGAAAGGCAACTGGTCAAGTAAACTGGTTCGGAGTTCATCCCACGTGCGTGGGCAAATTGAATCATTCCGTGAGTTTCGACAACAAAGGATATGCAGCCGAGTACTTTGAAAATGAGGGGTTAGAAATTGGAGTTTTTGCTCAAGGACCTGCGGGTGATATTTCACCTTATTATCATGGTCCTGGTGACCTTAAGAAAAGAAAGAGCATTAAAGGCGAAGCAGAACACGATTATGCAAAGACCAATGGGAGGCTTCAATTTGAAGAAGCAAAAAAGGCATTTTCGAAAAAAGCAACAACGAATTTAGAAGGATCAATAAGCTCGGAAATGGCTTATTTCGACTTTTCAAATATAAAAGTTGATCAAGAATTCTCTAATCAAGATGAAACTGCACATACTGGTCACGCTTGTTTAGGGGTCCCATTTTTTAAAGGAACAAGAATAGATGGACGAGGTATGAACGATGTTTTAAATGGTGCAGCTAACCTAATGAGTAGCACAGTGAAAATAGGACATAAAGCTGCCTACCCTTTTAAAACGGAACTTAGAAAGGAAGATTGGAAAGAAAAATACCGGGTTCAAGGAAATAAGAAAATTTTAATGGATGCTAGCGAGCAAAGGATTTTTGGAACTGCTAATATTAAAGGATTAATCCTTCCAGGTTCAGCTGATGCATCTATAGCTAGATTAAAAAAGAACTACGTGAATGGAGCCATGTCAGAACATCAATGGGTTCCTCATGTTATGCCACTTCAACTAGTAATACTTGGTAAAGTTGCTTTCGTTGGATGCCCAGGAGAGCCAACTGTATCGGCAGGGAAAAGAATGGAGCAAACTGTCCTTGAAGAGTTAAAATCGATCGGTGTAGAATCTGTTATAATGTGCCCTTATTCTAACGCTTATATGGGCTATATTACAACTTTTGAAGAGTATCAACTTCAAAATTATGAAGGAGGACATACCGTTTATGGTCAATGGACCCTTGGAGCTTTTCAAACTAAATTAAAAGAATTAGCTGCTCAGATGTCAGTTGCTAAAGACAACCGTAAAATTGATCGAGCAGTTAAGCCAGTTGAATTTTCAGGAGATGAGTTGTCGAAGAGAAGTTCCTAATTAATGATAAACCTATATACTCTTTCTGAAACGCTAGTTTGAACCTGAATAAAATACATTCCAGAATCGAGGCCTGTATTTATGATTTGATTCTCTGAAGTACCCGTCTTTACTAGTTTTCCTTCTATATCGATAATATTGAAAGTAAAAGGGGTATTAATTTCCTTAATTTCTATTGTACCATTGCTTGGATTTGGGAATAGTAAAGAAGGCATTTCGTCTTGGACAATTTCCGAAATGGAAATAACCTGATCTTTTATAGATCTATTGAAATAAACATTCACTCTCCCATTTCTAACGTCTCCCCATACAGCACTCAATGTGTCGTTTTGAAATTGTACACTCATAAAATCGTTACCTGAGCCATTCAAAACAGTGTCATGGGATACTAATAGATCTGAAATAACGAAGTTGTTTGTGAAATTCGATGAATCTGCACATTTAATCGCACACATAATTTCTGAATCTGTTTCATATCCTGAACCACCATTTCTTCGGTCTCGCCAGCAAACGGCCAAATCTCCGTCTGTATCGAAGTTGGCCCATACCAAATCCTGCATTTTCCCATTTCCTGTTGGGTCATCATTTACCCTGACTCCCGTTGTCCAATTTGCAGCTTCGTCTGAAGATTCCATCATATAAACATCTGAATCTCCAAAATTGTCCAAAAGCATAAAGTAAACTAAATGACTATTATCTGATGGGTCACAAAGCAATAAGCCTGCTTTTTTTGACAAAGAATCTGCCGCAGTATTAGTTCCTGCTATTAACGTGGAATGGCTAAAGCCGTCAAGATTTGAATTGCTTTTTGCGACAAATAACTGAGGTAAAAAGCTTTGAGAAGTTTTATAGCTAGGATAAACGGCATAAAAATCACCGTTTTGGCTTACAGAAGGTGAGGGCATAGGCTGAGGAATCAGGTCTCCTGCTAAATAATTGATCGTATCCAAATACCTTGGCGTAGAAAAGGAAGTTCCACCGTCTGTCGATTTAATAAAATAAGGATTGTAAGGAGGGGCAACTGGAAATAATTTAGCATTCATCACGGTTACATAAATATTTCCTTGATGAGTTCCAGGTTCTCGGTCTATAACCATCCATGGTCTGTCGATGCACAGTTTCCCTGGGTCGTCAGAGATTGATATGACTTCTGTTGCGGCTCCCCAAGAGAGTCCCCCATCGCTACTTTTTACAACTTCCACGCTGCCGGCAGAACCAGTAGTTGGATTATAATCTACGAAACACAGAAATAGATCTCCAATATGATCAAATGCTAATGACGGATCAGCAGATGTGTGGCC
>JBLIOB010000186.1:0-8222 GCA_047639575.1 Parvicellaceae bacterium | reverse complement strand
GGAAAAGTTCCTAACGTAGTTGGAATGGGCCTTGTTGATGCCTTGTACTTGTTAGAGAATTCCGGATTGTACGTGAAAATTAGAGGGAGTGGGACAGTTAAAAGACAGTCCATTTCTAGTGGGATTCTTTTGGTTAAAGGAAATACAATAATTATTGAGCTGAGTTAATGAAGTTGTTGAAGGACATAATATACGGTGTTAGAATTGAGCAAGTAGTTGGTTCAACTAATATTGCGATTGATAGCATTGCGTACGATTCGCGAAATGTGGTCCAGTTTGGACTCTTCGTAGCAATACCTGGGACCCAGGTTGATGGCCATGAATATATAGACAAGGCTATTGCCGATGGAGCTATCGCTATCATTTGTGAGTCACTTCCTTCCGAACCTAAAGAGGGGGTTGCATACATTGTTGTTGCGAACTCCTCCGTGTCCTTGGCGATTATTGCTGCTAATTTTCATGATAATCCTTCAGAAAAATTAAAACTTATTGGGGTTACTGGAACCAATGGCAAGACGACCTCTGCAACTTTAATGTATAACCTCTTCCGAATGATGGGGTTCAAAGTCGGATTACTTTCTACGGTAGTTAATAAAATTCATACTGAAGACGTTCCTGCCACCCACACTACTCCAAATTCTCTGGATTTGAATGCGCTTCTTGCTGAGATGGTGAATAAAGGTTGTGTATACTGTTTTATGGAAGTGTCAAGCCATGCTATTTCCCAGAATCGTACAATGGGATTAAAGTTTGCAGGCGGGGTTTTTACCAACATATCTAGAGATCATCTCGATTACCATGGAACCTTTGATAAATATATCGCTGCTAAAAAAGGCTTTTTCGATCAGTTGCCAGCGGATGCATTCGCACTTATTAATGCGGACCAAGAACATGGGGAGACAATGGTTCAGGACTCAAAAGCTAAAGTGTCTACTTATGGCTTGAAGTCAGTCGCTGATTTTAGGGCTAAGATTCTTGAGAATCAATTTAACGGATTGCACATGAATGTTGATGGGCATGAGTTATACTCGAAATTGATAGGAGGATTTAATGCTTATAACATATTGTCGGCTTATGGATCAGCAATTTTAATGGGAATGGATCCGGTGGATGTATTGACAACCATTTCAAGTCTTAATTCGGTAGAAGGTCGCTTTGAATATATCAGATCGGAGAAAGGCTTAACAGGAATTGTGGATTACGCGCATACTCCTGATGCTCTTGAGAATGTATTAAAGACCATCAGAGATATTCGCACTGGGAATGAAATGGTGATTACTGTAGTTGGTTGTGGTGGCGATCGTGACAAAGGGAAAAGACCTTTGATGGCGAGCATTGCATGTCAGTTTTCTGATCAAGTAATATTCACCTCAGATAACCCAAGATCGGAAAACCCAGAAGCCATAATCGAGGATATGCAGAGCGGGGTTGAGCCTATTGATTACAAGAAAACTGTCGCGATTCCAAATAGAAAAGAAGCTATTAAAATGGCCGTTTCAATGGCGCATGCAGGAGATATTCTCCTCATTGCCGGAAAAGGTCATGAGAACTACCAGATTATTGGAGAAAACACCCTTCCGTTTGACGATATGGAGGTATTAAATGAAATTATAAACGTGCTAGATAAATAATGTTTTACCATCTATTTACATATTTACAGGAACAAGGCTATGACTTTCCAGGTATAGGTCTTTTCGATTATATATCGTTTCGTTCTGCTCTTACAATTGTCACATCGTTGCTTATTTCGATGGTGTTCGGTAAGCGGCTTATTAACATGCTTCATAGAAAGCAAGTTGGGGAGTCAGTAAGAGATTTAGGTCTCAAAGGTCAGAAGGAAAAAGAAGGTACTCCAACGATGGGGGGACTAATTATTCTTGGAGCGATCCTAGTTCCAACGCTTCTTTTTGCAAAGCTTGATAATATTTATACCATCACAATGATTCTGGCAACAGTATGGCTGGGGATGATTGGTTTCTTGGATGATTACATCAAAGTATTTAAGAAAAACAAAAAAGGACTAGCTGGTCGATTTAAAGTAATTGGCCAGATAGGGGTTGGGATTATAGTTGGTTCATTACTTTATTTCCATCCTGATGTTACAATTAAAGAGAAGTTAGTTCCAGATACTTTTGATGTTGCTGTAGCCCCAGCAAATGCTTTAAATGGTGTTGCGTCATTTCAAAATCCACCAAAATATGGTGAAGAGGTGAAGTCTAGAAGTACAACCATTCCCTTTATTAAAAACAATGAATTTAATTACGAATGGCTAATGCCAGATAGTATGAAGGAATACACTTGGATCGTGTTTATTCTAATGACTATTATCATTGTGACCGCAGTTTCAAATGGCGCAAATATGACGGATGGCCTTGATGGCTTGGCTACAGGAACCTCCGCAATTATTGGTATAACACTAGCGATTTTTGCATACGTATCTGGTAATGCAATATTCTCAGATTACCTCAATATCATGTACATACCTAATTCAAGTGAATTAGTGATTTACATCTCTTCATTTATTGGAGCATGTGTAGGTTTCCTGTGGTACAATTCATATCCAGCCAAAGTCTTTATGGGGGATACAGGTTCTCTGGCATTGGGTGGGATCATTGCAACGTTCGCAATTGCAATTAGAAAAGAACTAATCATTCCAATATTCTGTGGGATTTTCTTAATCGAAAATCTATCGGTTATGATGCAGGTAGCGTATTTCAAATACACGAAAAAAAGGTCCCCATCAGGTGAAGGAAAAAGAGTGTTCCTCATGGCGCCATTGCACCATCACTACCAGAAAAAGGGAATGCATGAAGCAAAGATTGTTGCTAGATTTTGGATTGTAGGAGTCCTGTTAGCAATACTCTCTATAGTAACATTGAAATTGAGATAATACTTGAATTGTCAAGTGTGAATGACTGAAATAAAAAAAATAGTAGTCCTCGGAGGCGGAGAAAGTGGAGTTGGGGCAGCTGTTTTAGCAAAGAAAATGGGATTTGAAGTTTTTCTCTCTGATCGAGGAGAGATAACTGAAAAATACCAAAACGTTCTTTTACATAATGAAATTGATTGGGAGCAAAACCAACATACTGAATCAAAAGTTCTAGCGGCTGATGAAGTAATTAAAAGCCCTGGAATACCTGAAAAGGTCCCCTTGGTTCAGAAATTGGTTGCTGCGAAAATTCCCGTGATATCAGAAATCGAATTTGCAGGTAGATATACCGATGCAAAGATGATCTGTGTTACAGGAAGCAACGGTAAGACAACAACAACGATGTTGATTTATCATATCCTGAAGAAAGCCAAATTTAATGTAGGGCTTGCAGGAAATATAGGTCAAAGTTTAGCCTACCAAGTTGCAACAGAAAACTTCGACTATTACGTAGTCGAATTAAGCAGTTTTCAATTGGACGGGATGTTTGCTTTTAAAGCGGATATCGCAATCCTTTTGAATATCACTCCGGATCACTTGGATCGATACAATGATGAACTACAAGGTTATGTGGACTCAAAATTTAGGATCGTTCAAAATTTAACTGAGAATGACCATTTCATTTTCTGGGCAGATGACGAGATCATCAAATCAGAAATTGAGAAACGGAATATTCGAGCACGCATGCTTCCTTTTAGTGATAGACAACTTGTCGAAGAGGGAGCACATATTAGAAATGAGCAAATAGATATAAACATAAACAACAACAAATTTACTATGTCAATACACGATTTAGCCCTGCAAGGCAAACATAATGGGCAGAATTCCATGGCCGGTGGAATAGCCTCTCGCGTGTTGGAAATTAGAAAGGAAATAATTAGAGAAAGCCTTTCAGATTTTCAAAATGTTGAGCATCGATTAGAATTCGTAGCCCGAGTTCATGGTATCGAATTTATTAACGACTCTAAAGCGACTAACGTAAATGCCACATGGTATGCGCTTGAAAGCATACATCAAAAAGTGGTGTGGGTCGTTGGAGGAGTAGATAAAGGAAACGATTACGAGCTTCTTCGAGAATTAGTCAAGGAAAAAGTAAAAGCAATTGTTTGTTTAGGGAAGGATAACACCAAGATTATCGAAGCTTTCAAAGATGATATCGAGATTATAACTGAGGCAAAATCAGCGGCAGAAGCAGTTGGCCTTAGCTATGAATATGCAGAAAAGGAGGACGTTGTTTTGATGTCGCCAGCGTGCGCAAGTTTCGATTTATTCGATAATTACGAGGATCGGGGAAATCAATTTAAATCAGCAGTTAGAGGGCTTTAAAATAAAGGAAATGAAAGAGCAGATTAAGAATAAGACATTGAAAGAACAGCTTCTAGAAGCAAGAAATAAAAGCATGTCTTTGTTTGGGGATATTGCCCACAGACTAGAATCTTATGTTGAGATCGATGGAGTTGAATATATCAATGATTCGAAATCAACAGATTTAGATTCAACGTATTACTCGTTAGAATTAATCAGCAAGCCAATAGTTTGGATTGTCGGTTCTACAGATATTGAAAATGACTATGCGATATTTGAGAAATTGGTCAAATTTAAAGTGAAGTCGATTATTTGTTTCGGTAAACCAGAAACTAGAATTAAATATTCTTTTGCTAGCATGGTTGATATGTACGCGCATAAGGAGACGATAGCAGAAGCGACAGAATTAGCTAGAGAGTTAAGTAAGTCAGGAGATGCTGTATTGTTCTCTCCAGGATGCTCAAGCTACGAGCAGTTTGCTGATTTTAGAGATAGAGGAAATCAATTCAAACTAGAAGTAGATCGCTTGAAGTAGGAATGTTAACGACCGTTTTAAAATATTTAAAAGGAGATCGAGTGATTTGGATGATTGTTATCCTGTTGTCGCTTTGTTCAATCGTAGTTGCCTATAGCGCAAGTTCGAACATGGCTTATCGTTTAAAAGACGGTGATGCTACTTCCTTTTTGATAAAACACTCGGTTATTTTATTGTTCAGCTTTTGTGCAATTATTTACATTCATAATATCAAGTTTAGTTTCTTTTCTAGGGTGTCTCAACTAGGTGTTTGGGTGGCGGGAGTTTTACTTTTTGTTACCCTAATATTTGGGGTGAATAAAGGAAACGCCTCTAGGTGGATTATGGGCTTCCAGCCTTCTGATTTAGCCAAGCTAGTCTTGATCATTTATGTAGCTCGAGTCCTTTCTATGAAGAAGGATGATATTAAGAGCTTTAAAGGATTGCTTCCAGCCTTGATACCAATTGCCCTAATATGTGGCTTGATACTTCCAGCTGATTTCTCTACCGCAGCACTTCTATTTGTAAGTTGTTTTGTGTTGCTGTATGTAGGTGGTGCAAAATTAAAACATTTAGCAGCAGTGGTCGGGATGATGGTCGGATTGTTTCTTACGTTAATTGCAGTTAACGAAATAGCCCCAGGTACACTCCCTAGAGCGGAAACATGGAAAGAAAGAATAGTTGACTTTTTTACTGGAGAAGACGTGGAAAATTATCAATCTACGCAAGCGAAAATGGCCATCGTTAATGGTGGAGCATTTGAGTTTTCACCAGGCGGAGGAGATATTAAAAAACAAGTTTATTCATCTCAATCTGATTTCGTGTTCACTACGATTGTAGAGGAGTACGGTTCTGTCTTAGGTGGAATTGGTTTAGTGATGGCGTACTTAATACTGTTTTTCCGCTGTTTAAAATTAACGGCAAAATCTACCAATAGGTTTGGAGCCTACGTAGCGTTTGGCCTGAGTTTCGTGCTGGTGCTTCAGGCCTTTATAAACATGGGGGTAGGTTCAACCTTACTTCCTGTAACTGGTCAACCATTGCCATTAGTTAGTATGGGCGGTACCTCCATTTTGTTTACATGCATATCAATAGGTATCGTACTTAGCATAAGTAGAACTATAGAGAAAGGGGAGGAAGCGGATGTCTGAACTTAGAGTTATAGTTAGTGGAGGCGGAACAGGTGGACATATTTTTCCAGCTATCGCGATTGCGGACGCTATCATATCAGCTGATCCAACTGCGAAAATATTATTTGTTGGTGCCAATGGCAAAATGGAAATGGAAAAGGTTCCAGCTGCCGGATATGAAATCAAAGGATTAAATATCGTGGGACTTCAAAGAAGGATCACCCTGAAAAATTTAGCCTTCCCGTTTAAGTTAATGGCAAGCATGAAGGCTGCTAAAAAGATTGTTCGCGAATTTAAACCTGATGTTGCTGTGGGAGTTGGTGGATACGCAAGTGGACCTTTATTAAAGGTTGCGGGAAGACAAGGAGTGGCTACTGTCTTGCAAGAACAAAACTCTTATCCTGGACTTACCAACAGGTTATTAGCTAAAAAAGCAAAGCGAATATGTGTTGCCTACGACAACATGGATCGATTTTTTGACCCGGCTAAAATAGTTCTTACGGGAAATCCAGTTCGGGAAAGTGTTGTTGAGATTGACGGGAAGAGAGAAGAAGCGATTAAAAATTTCGGATTGGACCCAAGTAAAAAAACACTACTCGTTATTGGCGGAAGTCTGGGGGCAAGAACAGTTAATGATGCAATTAAAGCAGCCATGCCTCTTTTTAAAGAAAACGACTTACAGGTAATCTGGCAAACCGGAAAGTACTACAGTGAGGAAATGATACTAGCTGCAAGTGAATTTGGGTATGACGGTATCCACCCTAGCGCGTTCATAACTACCATGGACCTAGCGTACTCTGCTGCCGATTGTGTTGTATCTAGGGCTGGTGCAATCTCTATTTCAGAGCTTTGCCTAGTTAAAAAGCCTGTGATTTTGGTGCCTTCACCTAATGTTTCCGAAGACCATCAAACAAAGAATGCAATGGCTTTAGTTGAGAAAAGTGCTGCTATCCTAATGAAGGATGTAGAAGCTGTTGAAAGTTTAGGGAAAATAGTAGTTGAGTTGTTTGGCAACTCAGTGAAACAAAAAGAATTGAGCGAGAATATTGCAAAATTAGGAAAGAGAAATGCCGCAAATGCAATTAGAGAAGAGATTATAAAGTTGAGCAAAGAGAAGTGAATTTAGAAGGAATAAATAAAGTGTTTTTCATAGGGATTGGCGGAATCGGCATGAGCGCACTTGCCAGATATTTTAATCGCAAAGGATGTATTGTTGCGGGTTATGATAAAGTTTCCACTTCTTTAACCGATGAGCTGATTATTGAGGGAATAGATATCCATTTTTTAGATGATACGATGAACCTACCCGAATGGGCTCAGGATGTTAGTGCCGAGGTTCTGATAGTTTATACCCCTGCTATTCCTAAAGATCACAATGAATATAATTTCTTGAAAGATGTTGGATTCGTTCCAATGAAAAGATCAGAGGTGCTGGGAATGATAACTAAGGAATCTGTTACTGTGGCAGTGGCAGGAACTCACGGAAAAACGACCACGTCATCATTATTGGCTCATATTTTTACAGAAACTAAATTTGGATGTAATGCGTTTTTAGGCGGAATTGCCACCAATTATAATAGTAACGTTTTAGTTGATCCAGATTCTAACACTGTAGTAGTTGAAGCAGATGAGTACGATCGATCATTTCTAACATTGTATCCTGACGTAGCAATTGTTACATCCATGGATGCAGACCACTTAGACGTTTATGGAGAGAAAGATCAACTAGAAGAATCATTTAAGCTTTTTGTAGATCAAATTAAAGAAGGTGGCAAGCTGATAAGAAAGGCTGGCCTTCCTTTAAATGAAGGAATAACATATTCTATAACAGGCGATGCTGATTATCAAGCGGTAGATATTGCGGTTCATAACGGACAATATAAATTCAATTTGAAACATCCGGGAGGAATCATCAATGATGTGACCGTTGGATTGCCCGGTTCCCATAACGTGGAAAACGCTATTGCGGCATTTGCAGTTGCGTGTGAGTTAGGAATTGAAACAGCTGCTATTACAAAAGCGCTTCATTCTTTTCAAGGGGTGAAACGAAGATTTGAATACCACATTAAATCCGCTGACTTAGTTTATATAGATGACTACGCTCACCACCCTGAAGAGCTTCGGGCTTGTATTCAAAGCGTAAGAGAGATGTATCCTGATAAAAAAATTACTGGAGTTTTTCAACCGCATTTGTACTCACGAACCCGTGATTTTGCTGATGGATTTGCTGAAAGTTTATCCGAATTGAATGAAGTGATTTTACTTGATATTTATCCAGCAAGAGAATTGCCTATTGAAGGAATAACTTCTGCTATGTTATTGGATAAGATTATCAGTGCCGACA
>JBLIOB010000185.1:0-8226 GCA_047639575.1 Parvicellaceae bacterium | reverse complement strand
AAGTCTACTCTATTGTTTGTAGTCTCAGTTGTGTTGTATACAATCTTTCCTGTTACATCTACAATATTAATATTAGCATTGTTGAATGGCACTATTGTTTTAACACTAAACATTCCTTCACTTGGGTTTGGAAAAACAGATAGTCCAAGCTCTAGTTTGTTCTCATTAACTGAAGCTGCCGAAGCTGTCAACACTTTTACTATCTCGTTATCAGTAGTGTTTGCGAACCAAATAGATCCATTAGGGCCAATAGTCGTTCCTTGAATTCCAGGGTTTCCTGTTGAAATTCTAGCTAATTCAGTTGCTGGTAAAGTAGCAATGTCATAAATAATAATGTCACCATTACTGTGATCAGTAACAATCATTCTATCATCTATAATATCAATACCTGAAGGCTCAACTAGTCCTGTGGCAACCACAGATTCGAAAGTCGCTCCATTCACTGTTGAGTATTCCGCAATGGCTTCTGGATTTGAAAAGTTAGATGGTGTTCCACCAATTGTTCCTGAAGTAATATCCAATCTCTTCACTGTTGCGCTTCCGCCATCTACAAAATATAACCAATCAGTTCCTGGTGCCATTTCCATGTGAGAAGAGATGTTTGCGTTAATCCATGATACAGTTGTTCCTGTATATCTTCTAATGATTGCATCACCGTGAAAAGAATTTCCTGGACCATGATCAGCCACAAAATCATAAAACACAAGGTCATCTGAATTTGCATCAAAAACGAAAAACTGATTTGCCGTTACCGATGCCATACCCATAGCATAAGGTGAAGCATGTAACATATCCATGTGACTACCATTTCCACCGGAAGGCTGTGCGTAAATAGCTGGATCACTAGACCAAAGTGAAGGACCTGTAAAAGGAGCTCCGCCATCATGATTTGCATCATATACTCCTGGTGTTGTTCCGAATAAACCGTTATCACTAAACGCTATTGCTGTTGGTAAAGACATGAAGTGGTATGCATTCCCATCTCGTTGCCATAAATCTGATTGAGCAACTTCTCCGGGGTTTGTCCATTTGATAGTACTACCTCCTGAACCTTCAGTATTTGTATTAATTGACCATAAAGCGCCATCTGGGGCAAAATCCAAATCTTTAGGGGCAACTACTTGATCAGCACCTGTTCCTATTACATCGTATACAACTCCTGTTGGAGCAGAAATATAATCTGCCATGATATTAGGGATAGCAGGGTTAATCGTTACAATCTGAGAAATATCATCATTTAATGAATTGTCATCTGTTCCTCCATTTACATTAGATACGGTAACAGCAACAGTAGAACTACCAATAGTAACTGCACTCCAAGGAGTTGCATGATTAAAACTATAAGTTGTGAATGGGGCAATACTCAAACCAGTAAGGTTATCAGTAATTAAAGCACCTCCATCAATTGTATAATTAACGTCTAAAGCAGTAATTGTTGTTACACCAACATTAGTAATTACACCTTTAACCTCAACATTACCTGCATAAGCGAATAATGGAATATTAATAGATGTTAGCTCAGCATCCAAGTTTGGAGGCCCTGCTGCAGTGAAGTTAAATCGTTCATCCGTAGAAGTAGATGTGAAGTTATAGATTGGGTATCCTTCGATCGTTACTTCGAATTCTCCACCTCCATCACCATAGTCATCCACAAAATAGATGTTGTAATCAACACCGTCAGTTAAACACCAGGGGCCTTCTGTAACAGTCGTATTATTAGCGTATCCATTCCCTGCGGTTGCAGTATACGGTGCTCCACCATCTGCACAAGTAAGCTGAGCTGAGTTTCCACCAACGAATAGTGCTCCAGAACCACAAGCGTTACCAGCTGGAAGTAATTCCCAGTATTGCTCATATCCCCAATTGTCTGTTGAGACATCAATTGTCACCTCAACTAATCCTATCCCGCATTGCCCGAAAGCCGCTCCTGAACTCAATAATAATACTGCTACTAAAAGTTTTTTCATTTCTAAAGTTTTAATTCTGCTTAGGCAGAATCTGTAATTAATACAATAATAGATGGGAAGTGGCTGCTAGTGAGTCAAAGATGCGACATTTTTAGTTTCGATTTTAATCGAATCGCTATAAATATTGGAATGCCAAAATGGTGATACGACAAAAACCAGAACATTAGATGATGTTCTGGTTTTTAAAATGGGACGAATTTCTGGGTTTATAATGCTACTCCTAATCGTACCCCAAAGTCCATGGCTAAACCACCAGCATTAATATGACTATATCTTCTTGTGTCTCTGTAATCACTCTCACCAAAGTCCAACCCTAACCCTCCAAATAGCTCTACCAGCAGTACATCTGCTAACACCCATTGCTTTCCAAAATTTAGCATAAATGCACCTGCTGCATTGGAGAAATTTTCTGAAGACACAGTACTGGCACCAGTTTGATAGTTATATAAGTAAGCATTTTGATTATAGTTATAAGCAGTAAGAATTATCTCGGGTGCAATATAAGCTCCAGCTAACGGATGAGAACGATCTCCAGATTTTACTGACTTGGTAAAGAACTTGGTTTGAAACTTAAAGTAAACTCCCTTTTCCGCTGTTCTCTGTTCACCAATCTCACCAACATTCATCGCTTCGGTAACAATTCCCACAGTTCCCTGAATGTTAATTGATGGCTGTACAGAACGCTCGTAACTCAATTCGAAAGAGTTAAAAAGTGGCTTAATCATGTTTGCTTTTATTGCATTCTTTCGCATGTTAATGAAGCTCTCTGTTTCTACAACCTCATCTAGATTTTCGATAATTAAAGATTGTCCATTTCTAAAAACAATCTTACGAACTCTAGAATAAACCATGCTCAATTGAGGAGAATTTACCTCATCTATTACTCGATAAACGATTAACTCATTTGCATCATCTACTTTTACGATGTAGCATGGAATTTTTTCGTTGGTCTTTTTTACGATGGTGTCTTGTTGTGCAAATCCGATTACTGATGTTAAAAGAATTGCTGCTGTAATTATAAAATTTTTCATGTTGTGTGTTTTTCAATTTCTATGGTCCAAATGTAGATTGGCGCCCAAGATCTTGAAAGCATAAATTTGAATTATACGTACTGTATTCGAAACAACAAAGCCAGCTTAACATGCCCTTAATTGAGCTATTGGAGTCTTCTAATGCGTACTTTAATTTTTAAAAGAAAAGCGTTGGAATTGTCGAAAAAGGTCGTTATAAGAAATTTAAATCCTCTGTTACAGCCTTGCTTTCTCCTTAATGCGGTTGATCCTAGTTGTGTGAATAGCCACTGCCGCAACGATAATTAGAATAACCAACATAGCAAAGAACTCCCATCGAGTCCAAAAAGGAGTTGCCACATTAATTTTAATTTCAAATGGTTTTTCACTCCAAACGCCATCTTCATTAGCTGCGCTTATTTCGAGCGTATATTCCCCAGATGGGATGTATGGAAATTGCAGGTTATTACTTTGAGTGATCACCCAACCATCAAATACTCCAACCATTCTGTAACGATAATCAATTTCTCCTGTTGATTGGAAATTCAACGCTGCGAATAAAACACCTAAATAACTTTGGTCGTATTCAAGGTTTATCTCCTTGCTAAAATCAATGTTGTTTCCTTGGGCTCCTACAACAGATTTTACGATAACCGGAAACGGTTTTTTCAGTTGCAAAAGGGCATCAATCTGCATTCTATTCAATCCTTTTTTTGTTCCGATCCAAATGACACCGTTGCTTGTATAAATACTAGTTACCTCGTTTGACAAAAGGCCATGTTTTGTAGTGAAGGTCCTCGTTTTAGAAAAATCCGTTGTTACAACTCTGCTTATTCCACTGCTTGTAGCGACCCAAATAATTGAATCATTCTCCACATGAAAACTATTAATTTGGTTGCTAGCTAAACCATGATCCATTGACACGTTGGTTGCATCATCCTCCATATCAACAAATACAATTCCTACGCCACGAGTGGCAGCGACATATTTAAACCCGGCCACTTGTTGCAGGTCAACTACTCTTTGAGTGAGAAGCGAGTCCGTTCCCACAATCTTCTCTACCCCACCATCAAAAACACGAAACAGTCCAAGCATGTTTCCAAGAATAATAGTGCCGTCCTTAAGCTGCGTAATACATTGATAATTTTCTATGTTATTAGTGTCTAGAAGAATCATTTCTCCATCTTGAACGGTCCACACCCCTCTTCTAACTGCAATAAATTGGCCCTCTTGGTCATAAATAAAATCCATTGGACTTCCGTGCCGCACGTACGGATCTAATTGTCCGTTTAAATACTTATATACTCCCAATCCAGAAACTGTGTATTCCTTTATATCTGAACGATATAATATTTTAGAGACTTCTCCCTTATGATTTGTTGGGAGGTCATAGGTTTTTTCAGTGACCCCGTTGTTAATGATTGCTATGGATCCTGTTCTAGTACCAACTATTGTTTGCCCTTCTTGGTTGCCACTAATTGAGCTAATGTAATTATCCGGAATACCATCTTGTTTTGTGTACTGAATATTTTGCAATCCACCCGTATAATATACCCCACCTTCCAATGTTGTAACCCAATATCCACCATCTTCGTCTTTGAAGACATGAGATACTGATGTCCCATTGAGCTCATGATAATCTGGTTTTAAAAAATCACCATATCTATTAAAAATCATAAGACCTTTTTCAAAGGAACCCAGCCAAACATTATTTTCATCAACAAACACAGCATTTATTGGTGAATGAACATCGTACAGGTCTTTTTTAATCTCTCCTCTTTCGCAAAGGTTTAGGACACTGGAATGCGTAATGTAAGTTTGATCCCCATATTTACATAGCCTCGTATCTGTGCCACTTGCACTTAAAGAATTTGTCAGTAAATATTCCTTTTTCCCAGATGACGGGTAATGAGTAATCTGAGTATTGGTAACGGTTGAGCCTTTTCCAGAAGTTGAATTACCCGAGTTGATCTGATGCCAAAATGGAACCTCTTCTATTTCTCTAAAGTTGGTGTGTGAATACTGCGGCTCCGCATTATTCATATTCGTAATCTTCCCAACTGGGCTTATCTTGAAGTAGCCTTTGCCTATTAACCCAAGGTGAATATTGCCTTCTCTATCGACATGAAATGAGGACTTGATTCCCGTTCCTATTTCATCTTGAATTTTCTGATTGTGTCCATACTCAAAGAATTCGCCATCCTTATAAAAACAGAGCCTTAAAGAGTAGGAAACAAACCAAATTCTGCCTTCGTAGTCTTGGTGCATCTGAAAGACTACATTGTCTACGAGTCCATTATCTGTAGTAAACACTTCAAATTCGTATCCATCGAACCTGGCAACGCCTCTATCTGTTGCAAACCACATAAACCCCTCAGCATCCTGGATACAGTGATATACCTCAGAACTTGGAAGTCCATCTTCAACGGTAAATTGTTGGTAGGAAAGGGATTGCGCTGAAAGGCTTAGCGCCCAACAACAGGTAAAAATTAACAAGAATACTCTTACAATCATCTTAGGTTTCTACTACTAAGATGCTAATTTGTAGGCGTTCTCCATAGTTTCAGGACATATTTCTACTATTTCTTTAACAACGAAACGTCTTTTTTCAGTTCCTTAATTGCATCTAAAATGGCTCCATTTTCGATGGTTTCTTGCTCAAATTCTTTGGTACTTATACTACAGGTGAATTCCCAAACTTCAACAATTTTATTTACATCGATCATATATGGTCTGTAGAACGAATTGTCTGAATTCAACTCTAACTCTCTGCCTTTTTTATGTACTCGTTTGTAAACAATTCCATCTTCGAACGTAACCAAAACGTAGGTTCTTCCATTTACAATTTGTTGTGGTCCATCTAAAAATCTACCCACTACAAAAGCCCCTTCTCTTAGCGGTAACATAGAGTCTCCTTTTATCGGGAATGCTCTAAACTTTCCTGCCGGCATAAATGGTAATTTCATTTTTGGCAGCTCTTCTATATACTCTGGATCTCCGTAGCCCTCTGTATATCCAGCCGATGCTTTAATACCCACCACTTCAATTAAATCTTGGTCGTCTTCATCAACAGCTATTGGAAACAGGACTCGCTGGGTTCCTACTTCTATAAAAGGAATGTCATTAGAACGTGTTAAATCTCTTCGAACTAAAATGTCAACTGGCAAACTAAAATAATCTGACATCTTGATGAGCATTTCAATTGGAGGAGACGAACGGCTCTCTTCGTAAGCACCTAACCTTGATTTTTTAATGCCAATTTCATCTGCAAATTGCTCTTGCGTGAATTTTCTCAGCTTTCGGAGGTGGGCTATATTCTTTGATATTTTTGACATAACTATTTTTTTTAGTCAGAAGAACTACGTTTTGTGGTTAAATTTACAACGTGTTTTTGACATATGCAAAACAGATCCATTCTTCATATCGATTTAGATACCTTCTTCGTGTCCTGCGAACGTTTGTTAGACAGTCGTTTAAACAATCGTCCTGTGCTTGTTGGTGGCACCTCAGATCGTGGTGTGGTAGCTGCCTGCAGCTACGAAGCCCGAACCTATGGCATCCATTCTGCAATGCCAATGAAACTTGCTCGACTGCTCTGTCCAGAAGCTGTTGTTATTAGAGGAAATAGTGGTACTTACAGCAAGTTTTCTGATACAATTACTGATATTATTAAAGAATCTTCTCCTCTTTATGAGAAAACTTCCATTGATGAATTTTACATCGACACGACCGGAATGGATCGGTTTCATGGGAGCTATAAATGGGCTAAAGAATTACGAGACCGGATCATTAAAGAAACACACCTCCCTATTTCATTTGGGCTTTCTACTAGTAAAACGGTTGCAAAGGTTTTAACAGGAGAAGCCAAACCTAATAACCACAGACAGATTTGCAAAGGATTTGAAATGCCTTTTTTAGCTCCACTGTCTGTCAAAAAAATTCCGCAGGTTGGAGATCAAACCTATAAAAAGCTTCGAAGTATGGGGATTGAACAGGTCAGAACTGTTCAGGAAATGCCCATTGAATTGATGGAGAAAGTAATGGGGAAAAATGGAATCTCTCTCTGGAAAAAGGCACAAGGAATAGACACCTCTCCTGTTATTCCTTACCACGAACGAAAATCAATTTCCATTGAACGAACCTTTGAAAAAGACACCTCAGACATGCACAAACTAAGAAGCATTATCATCGCTATGGCCGAAAACTTGGCTTATCAGTTAAGAAACGGAACTAAACTAACTGCCTGCATTACTGTTCGAATTCGCTATTCAGATTTCCAGACTTATAGCCGACAACGAAGAGTCCCCTATACCTCATCAGACCATACTTTAATTAAAATAGTAACGGAGTTATTCGACCAACTTTATGATCGAAGGGTGCTGATCCGATTGGTAGGTGTTCGGTTTAGCCATTTAGTAGGAGGAGGCTATCAAATCAATTTGTTTGACGATACAGTAGAGATGATTCGATTGTATCAAGCCATGGATAAAATTCGAAATTCCTATGGCCAAGATGCAGTTAAGCGAGCCATTGCAATGGGCTCTCGAGGAATTGGAAGAAGCAATCCTTTTAATGGAGAACCACCGGTTATTCCAGCTCACAGGAGGGCGTAGGGGAAGATAGAGGTTAGGTCGTTTCGAACCGAAACTCATAGAACGGTGCTATGCACCTTTAGAAATTAGTAGGTGTGAAATTGAAGCTTAGAATGAAAAATTGAGAAACCTACTTGTTTGTGAAAAGGGAAAAAGGTAGGTCGTTTCGAATCGAAACTCATAGAACGGTGCTGTGCACCTTTAGAAGTTAGTAGGTGTGAAATTGAAGCTTAGAATGAAAAATTGAGAAACCTACTTGTTTGTGAAAAGGGAAAAAGGTAGGTCGTTTCGAACCGAAACTCATAGAACGGTGCTTTGCACCTTTAGAAGTTAGTAAGTGTGAAATTGAAGCCTAGAATGAAAAATTGAGAAACCTACTTGTTTGTGAAAAGGGAAAAAGGTAGGTCGTTTCGAACCGAAACTCATAGAACGGTGCTTTGCACCTTTAGAAGTTAGTAGGTGTGAAACTGAAGCTTAGAATGAAAAATTGAGAAACCTACTTGTTTGTGAAAAGGGAAAGAGGTAGGTCGTTTCGAACCGAAACTCATAGAACGGTGCTTTGCACCTTTAGAAATTAGTACTTATAAAATTGAATCTTAGAATGAAAAACTTTAAAAATCTACTTGTTTGGAAGAAACGAATTGAAATTACTAAGGC
>JBLIOB010000184.1:0-8264 GCA_047639575.1 Parvicellaceae bacterium | reverse complement strand
TGAAATTGACACGGTATCAAGTCAATGTGAGGCTGAAGTAATGGATGCAGAAGACCCTCTTTTTATTCTTTACACATCAGGGTCAACTGGTCAACCAAAAGGAGTTGTGCACAGTACAGCCGGCTATATGACCTATGCAGAATACTCCTTTAGAAATGTCTTTCAATATGAGGCTGGAGATGTTTATTGGTGTACCGCGGATGTAGGCTGGATTACTGGCCATTCTTATATCATATATGGACCGTTATTAGCAGGAGCGACAACTTTAATGTTCGAAGGAGTGCCAACTTGGCCAGATGCGGGCCGTTTTTGGGAGGTTTGTGAAAAATACAAAGTGACAACATTTTATACTGCGCCCACAGCCATAAGAGCACTGCAGGTTCATTCATCAGATTTTGTAACGAAATATGATCTGAGTTCGCTGAAGGTATTGGGCACAGTTGGTGAGCCAATTAATGAAGAGGCATGGCAATGGTATCATGAAATTGTTGGGAAAAAGAATTGTCCGATTGTAGATACATGGTGGCAAACAGAAACAGGCGGGATAATGATTTCGCCTTTAGCTGGTATTACACCGTTAAAGCCAAGTTATGCAACTCTGCCCCTTCCCGGTATTCAACCGTGTTTGATGGATCCTGATGGAAATGAAATTGAAGGAAACGATGTTCAAGGGAATTTATGTATTAAGTATCCTTGGCCAAGTATGATTCGAACAACATGGGGTGACCACAGCAGATGTAAAGATGTTTACTTCTCAAGTTATGAAGGGTATTATTTTACAGGTGATGGTTGTAAACGAGATGCTGATGGAATGTATCGGATTACAGGAAGAGTAGACGATGTTATTAATGTTTCAGGGCACAGAATTGGAACTGCCGAAGTAGAAGATGCGTTGGACGAACATGTGAATGTTGTTGAAGCGGCCGTTGTCGGATATCCACACGAAATAAAAGGTCAAGGGATATATGCATATGTCATTTGCTCCCCTCAACCTGAAAATGAAGACGAGTTCAAGAAAGAATTATTGAAAGTTATCATTGAGCAAATTGGACCAATTGCTAAGCCTGATAAAATTCAGGTGGTGTCAGGATTGCCAAAAACAAGGTCTGGAAAAATTATGAGAAGAATTCTTCGAAAAATAGCAGAAGGCGATACTTCTAACATGGGGGATACTTCAACACTGCTTGATCCGTCAGTAGTTGATGAAATTAAAGCAGGAGCGCTGTAATATTTTTCATTTTCAGTGTGCGGTTTCAGTTAGAACTGTATTTTTGCACTGAATTTAAAGCGAAAGAAATGTCAATTGCAGATTTATACGAGACGGGAGAGCAAAAACAGCATAAAGGTCATTTTAGGAACCTAGTGATGATTGCTAAGGCGGATGGAGTTATCGAGGACACTGAGATGATATTGTTAAAGAAAATTGCAAGAGAAATATCATTATCTGATGCGAACTTCGATGCAATTTTGGAGAGTCCGGGAAAGTTTATGATTAATCCACCGAACACTAAAGACGAAAGAAACGAACGTTTTTATCATCTTGCACAAATGGTTATTGCGGATGAAGGAGTTAATTTTTCTGAGATTAAAAAAGTAAGAAAATTTGCTGTTGCACTCGGTTATCCTGTAGACAAAGTTGAAGATATTGCTGTTCACGGAACAAGATCAGTTATTGATGGAGACGATTTAGAGACGATGTCAACTAAATTAGACGCTATCGTATTGGCATAGGGAAGCTCAAAAAATTTTGATAATCCATTTGTTCAAAGAACAAATGGATTTTTTTTGCACTTATTTTAAACGAAGAAACTTTCCAGTTTCAACAGTTCCTGTTACGTCATTGAGGTATCGGTAGATGTATTCTCCAGCTCTATAATTTGTAAGGTCGATTCTTAACTGATCGTTATAACCACTCAGTTCATCTACTAACTTTCCATCCGCAGAAATGATCTGTAACTTATAATCGGAATTAACTGTATGTTCTCTATGGAACCAAGCTTCATCCGTTGCAGGGTTAGGGTAAATTCCATGACCCCCGGAAATATTTGGAGGAACCTGAAATTTAAAAACATATAACCCCGTAGATCTATCAGACACTAATAATTTGCCCGATGGTAACAACGCATAAATACCCCAAGCTCCTTGGAATAATTTTTCACTATCATCTGAATAAGTATCGTAGAAAGCAATTTGTTTAGGATTATTTACGTCCCGAACATCGTAGATTTGAAGACCATCATTGTAGTACGAAATATAAGCCAAACCGTCTTTGAGCATTACATTGTGTGGTATGGTATTGGTCCACCATTCAGTTCCGAAAACCGAATGAATTTTAATGTCAGATAAGTCAGAAACATCAACTGTTTTTAATTTTTTACCAGATGTTTCATCTGCCATAATATAGACCTTCCCGTCCTCACTGAGCCATCCAGAATGGTTAAATCCCTGCTCAGGATAACTTGTTAACGAGCCTAGATTTACTGGGGAAAAAGGATTTGAAAAATCATATACCCACAAGCCATCATTTCCACTTGCTAAATAAGCCGTATCGTTTCTTGCATAAACATCATGCACGTAATCAACCAACGTGGCAATATTGTCATACACTAATACTGGGTCTAATGGGTTAGCAAGAGAATAAACCTTTAGCCCCGTTCCAGGAGGGTCACATGCGTACATCAATCCAGAAGAGGTATCTATAAAGACATTGTGAGCGATGTTAATTAAGGTGTCACTATCATAAACTTTAGACACAGAATCTGGTAAATATTGAAGATCAATTATTTGTAAAGTCCCAGGGATTTGATCCGCAACGGCATATAGATAGTTGTTATAGTCATGGTAGTCACGATGAACTACATTGCCTTGAAAATTGCCTCCCACAAACCCTATTTCAAATAATTCGTTGTTAGCAGTCAAATGAAAAAAGTGAGTGCCGTTAACCGAACCCATTACAGCATATTCTTCACCATCCCTTACAAATCCCCATACTTCGTTGTATTTAACTCCAGAATTATTGGTGTCTACCCAAGCTCCATCCCATCTGTTTAAAACGGTGACGTCCCTAGATTCTTGGCTAAAAGAGCCAAGTGATAAGCAAAGTAGAAATATAGAAATAGTAATTCTCAATGTGTTAAAACGTGTATTAAGTGCGCTTAATTGTCTGCTAAAGTTAAAGAATGTTAAGGCTGCAACATCAAACAAAATAAGACGTTTGTTGAAATCCAACCGAAGAAAATTAAAATTGCACCAAATTTTACGTTCTATATACTCCTTTAAGGATATTTTTTCTCATAAAATCCGTTATTTTAGCAACCCGTTTCTTAAAGGACGGGCACAAATTAAAAATATATCAAGTTGAGCACTTCGGTAGTCATTATTCCAACTTATAATGAGAAGGAAAATATTGAACGAATGATTCGTACAGTGTTTGACTTGCCAAGACCTTTCCATTTATTAATAGTGGATGATGGCTCACCAGATGGTACCGGACAAATTATAAAAGATCTTCAAAGCGAATTCGCAGGTAAGCTCCATGTTGAAGAGAGATCTGGCAAACAGGGATTAGGTACTGCTTACATCCATGGTTTTAGATGGGCATTGAAAAATGACTATGAGTATATTTTTGAAATGGATGCTGATTTTTCACATAACCCAGAGGATCTAGTTAGATTACTTGAGGCTTGTGAAGGGGAAGGAGATATGAGCATCGGTTCTCGATATTGTAAAGGCGGTAAGGTGGCAGATTGGCCTGTTGGACGTTGGATGATGTCTTACTTCGCTTCTTTTTATGTGCGAACAATTCTGTGGATGAACATTAAAGACACTACTGCTGGTTTCAAATGCTATACTCGAAAAGTTTTAGAAAAAATTGATCTTGATAATATTCAGTTTGTTGGGTATGCTTTTCAAATTGAGATGAAGTACACTGCTTATAAATTAGGATTTAAAATTGTTGAAGTGCCAATTACATTTAAAGACAGAGAACTTGGGCAGTCCAAAATGAGCATGAGTATATTCAAAGAGGCATTCGTTGGCGTGTGGAAGATGCGCAGAAAAAAAATTCAGTGAAAAAGACATTAATTAAAAATGCTAAAATCGTTAACGAGAACGAGATATTCAGAGGGAATATTTTAATCGAGAACGAACGAATTTCAAAAGTATCTAGAACCAACATCGATTGTGAACCAGATGTCGTTATTGACGCGGAAGGATTGTTATGTATCCCGGGGATGATAGACGATCAGGTTCATTTTAGAGAGCCTGGACTAACCCACAAAGCAGATATTGGATCAGAAAGTAAAGCAGCTTTAGCTGGAGGTATTACTTCTTTTATGGAGATGCCTAATACTGTTCCAAATGCGCTAACCCAAGAGCTATTAGAAGATAAATATCAAATTGCAGCTGGCTCATCTCATGTTAATTATTCGTTTTTCATGGGAGCATCTAATGACAATTTAGAAGAGGTGCTAAAAACAGACCCTAAGAATGTTTGTGGGATTAAAGTGTTTATGGGTTCTTCAACTGGTAACATGCTGGTGGACAAGGAGGAAGTGTTAGAACGGCTTTTTGCAGAATGTAGAATGTTAATCGCTACTCACTGTGAAGATGAACCAACGGTGCGCGCTAATATGGAAATATACAGAGCCAAATATGGCGAGGATGTTCCAATTGCTTGTCACCCAGAAATTAGAAGTGAAGAAGCTTGCTATAAGTCATCTTCATTGGCCGTTGGTCTGGCAAAAAAGCATGACGCGAGATTGCATATCCTTCATATCTCTACAGAAAAAGAACTAAGCCTTTTTGAGGCGGGGCCATTAAAAAATAAACGAATTACCGCTGAAGCATGTATTCATCATATGTGGTTTTCAGACGAAGATTACGAATTAAAAGGTTCTAGGATTAAATGGAATCCAGCAGTGAAAAAAGCTTCAGATCGAGACGCGATATTGGAAGCTGTAAATAATGATGTGATTGATGTTATCGCAACTGATCACGCTCCGCATACGGATGAAGAAAAAGAAGGAAGTTACTTTCAGGCACCATCTGGTGGTCCACTTGTTCAACACGCGATTGTTGCAATGTTAGAACATTATCATAATGGTAAAATTTCCCTGGAGAAGCTAGTCGAAAAATCAAGTCACGCTGTAGCTGATTGCTTTGATGTAGTGGATAGAGGATATATTAAGGAAGGCTATTTTGCCGATTTAGTTTTAGTGGATTTGAATTCTCCATGGACTGTTTCAAAAGACAATATTCTTTATAAATGTGGTTGGAGTCCTTTTGAGGGGGTGACTTTTAAAAGTTCAATTCAAAAGGTTTTAGTGAATGGTGAGTTAGGATATGACGCAGGACAGTTTCCAATTAAAAATAAAGGCAAGCGCTTAACATTTAACAGGTAATGCGTTGGGTTTACATATGGTCTGTTTTACTTCTTTCGGCTTGCGGTTCCGGTCCAATAGAAACAGAAAAACCAGGTGATTTGATCCCTTACGACAAAATGATTGATGTAGTTGTTGATCTTAATTTAGTGGAGGCCCAAGTTTCCGAAGTTCAATTGCTGCAAAAAGTAATTAAGGATAGTGTTCATGAATACTATGGTCAATTGTTTCATAAGCATAATATTTCTCGTGAGCAGCTTAATTCAAGTCTTGATTATTATACGACTCAGGGCTCTCAAATGGATAGTATTTACGGGAAAGCTTTTGGCAAATTAGCTTTCTTAGAAAGTAAATTATCAAATGTAGATATATCGCAAGACGAGCTGACCCATATTCCAGCCGAGAAAATGGTGGCATTATTAGAAGATACTAATTTGTGTAAAATGGTGATAAATGCAGATGTTTCGTTTCAAACCAAATATGATTCTATTTTATCCTATTACCGTATAAATAGAAGTTTGCTCGATAGTGCTGACGTAAATTTCAGACAGTTTGGGGCTTCCTTAAAGAATCATGCTGGAAATATGAAAAGGCTCAACAAGTTGGTAAATGCAATTGCCGAGAAGGCCAGAGAGCGATAATGTATATAGGTTTTGAGAAAATAAAAGGTTCAGATAGCACCGTTTCTGATTTTTGGAAGTGGGCTTGTTCAGACATGATTATTCCTTCTAATCGAAATGATTTTGCTTTATTCCTTGTGGCTAATTCGTTGGAATTAACGAAGATGCCCAGGATTCATTGGGAGAATTCAGATTTGAGATATCGAAAGAAGAAAATCTCATTAAAGTCTTCTGCATATGTAGAGCATTGGAAGCAGAAACGGGTGAAAAGATTATCGTTTGATATCGCACCTAAAAAAGGAGTAGATGCTCAAACAGCTGATAGTTTAACTTATAGAAATCGATATCCTGAGATTTACATTTTTGCCGTTCTAAACGAGAAAAAACTTCCAAAAATTGACGTGTTGAACCTTGATCAGTGGGATTTTTACGTGGTAAGAACAGAATCTCTTGATGAGCATCATTACGACACACGTAAGCTTGGTATACGAGCTTTACAAAAACTAGCCAGTCCAATACACTATTCAAGATTAAGACAGATTCTTGATGATATTATTGAGTATGATTTGGGTGAGCGGTTGGTGCTTTAAGTATTCTTTTTTAATTCTAAAAAACGCCCTTGATTTCGAAAACGTATAGACGTATTCTCAATCGTTTCCTAAAGGGAATTGATTTTTTTATTAGCCAAATTCATTTGTCCCTTTAGGGACGAATCCAAATCGATTTTATGATTTGGATCGAGGGCTAACAAATGGATTTTGTTGAGTATGTTTCAGTAGCGTTTTTGTGCTTTAATTCTGCCTTTCCCCTTTAAACTTTAATCTTTTTCTCTTCCCAACGGTTTACCTTTTTGTATTTTCCCTATTAAGTGATAAAACGCTTAATGACTGACCAGCAAATCATAGAATTAGTTGAAGCTCGAAAAGAGGGCAAGGCTCTTGTTAAACTTTATCGATATCAATCTCAGGTTGTTGCCATGATTAAATCTCGTGGCGGATCTAAAGAAGATGCGATGGACGTATTTCAAGAAGCTTTGATTGTGTTTTGTAAGAAAGTTTGGGATGGAGATTTCAAGTTGACTGCGAAATTGGATACTTACCTCTATTCAGTGAGTTATTATATCTGGAAAAACAAAGCCGAGAAAGAATCCAAATGGATTATGGTTGAAGGTGAAGCTAATCCTACCCAAATTGATGGAATGGATGAAGTCATTGAAAAAGAAGCGAAGATCAAAAGAGTTGAGGCGGTGCTTCAAAATCTAGGAGATCCTTGTTTCAAATTACTTCAAGCTTTCTACTATAAAGGATTAAGTATGAAGGAACTTGCTAGCAAGTTCGGATACAAATCTTTGAATGTGGCAAAAACCCAGAAGTACAAGTGCATTGAGCGTGCTAGAAAACAAATTGAGCTATAAATCTTATCACTTATACCATGAGACCAGAATTAAACGAAATACAAATCATAGAAAAATTCATTTTAGGTGAGTTGTCGAATGAAAACGAGCAAAAAGTGTTCGAAAAGATTAAAAATGACCCAGAATTCGCTAAAAAAGTAGAAAAGCAGCGATTGATCGTGGAGGCAAATAAAAACTTAGGTCTGAAACAAACGGCTAAAAAGTCTAAATCGAAATTTAAGCTGAAGAAGTTATTGAAAGTAGGTATTCCGGTTGTCGCTGCGCTGGCTGTTGCGGGCTACTTATATACTTCTAATGCGATGGGAGGAGAGGATTCTTCAAGCTCAGTAAACATTAAGTACGAGGTAAATGAAATGGGCGAGTCTCTCTGGTCTGAAGCAGATGTGGAAATTGAGCCGCAGTTCTTTACGGTAAATGCAGATCAAGATAATTTATTAACAGGGAAGGACGGAACGAAAATCGCGATTCCAAAAGGAGCATTGTTAAATGCGAATGGAAATCCAGTAACTGGTTCTGTAGAAATTGAACTGAAAGAAGCCTTGAAAGCTGAAGATATCATTAAGGGTGGCTTATCAACTATGTCTGGAGACAACTTGCTTGAGACTGGTGGCATGGTCTACTTCAATGCTAGAAAGGATGGAGAGAATTTAATAATTGATCCAGCAAAACAAATAGCAATTGATGTTCCAACTGATGAGATCAAAGAAGGAATGATGTTGTATGATGGTGTGCGCCAGGAAGACGGAGCCATAGATTGGCAAAACCCAAAAGAGCTCAATAGCGATTTGATTACCGTTGATATTCATTCCTTAGACTTTTATCCAACTGGTTATGAAGCGGAAGTTGAAA
>JBLIOB010000183.1:0-8286 GCA_047639575.1 Parvicellaceae bacterium | reverse complement strand
AACCCAAGTTTTAGATTTATGGGGTAACCAAGTCTTTTTAAGAGATACGTTGAAAAAGCGCGAATGGAAAATTACTTACGATAAGAGAGTGATCGCTGGTTATGAATGTAGAAAAGTAATTTGGATGCATAACGACTCAACGAAAATTTATGCTTGGTATACCGATGAGATTGCCGTTTCTGGAGGCCCTGAAACTTTTAATGGCTTGCCTGGTGTTATTCTAGGAGTAGCAACAGAAGACGGTGGAGTCGTTTACTTTGCCAAAAAAGTTCAACTTATCGAATCAAATCCGGTTGCTGAACTTCCAAAAATTAAGGAGAAAGACATTAAGACTCAGGCGGAGATCAGCACGGAAATCATGTCTCGTTTCGGTAAAGACAATAATGGAGCTGCTATTGTTGATCGAATGTTTGCATGGTAACGATCTTACTACTTCCTTAACAACCTTATCACTTTAATAGACAAATCGGTAAATACGATTTTTGCATTGGCATTTCGCTCAATGTGATAATGGGCCGTATTGAATTCTTCTGCCAATTCAACTACATTATTGTGATTAATAAATCGTGCAAACCTATCGAGAAATTCTCTTTCTGGACCCTGCAGACTTACCATCTGCATATTGGTATAATTTCCTAAAATGCATTGTCTTGACATGTGTAGACAGAAGGATAAAAATTGTTTCTGATGTTCTCGACCAAGTCCCGCTACTTCATCTGCCCAATTAAAAGCCTCTAGGACGTTTTTCTGATAACAAATTCTCATCCAAGTAGAGAAATGTTCGAAATACATTGTTTCGTTCTCGTTGGAGTTTAACGACTTCAGTGCATTTAGATAAGATCCTTCAGCCGCATTTACAATGGAAGTTGCCTTCTTAGGTTCTATTCCATCGTGGTTCACTAAGAATTCTGCAAGCTCTTCGTCAACAATTCGATTCACCTTAACTAACTGGGTTCTCGAGGTAATGGTTTTTAAAAGTTGGTCATGCTGCTCAGCTAAAAGAAGAATAACTGTGCCCGGAGGCGGCTCCTCGATCAACTTCAACAATTTATTCGAAGCAGCAGCATTTAGCAGTTCTGCATGCCACATAATGAGCACTTTGTACCCTCCTTCAAACGATTTTAAAGACAGTTTCCCACTTATGTAATCTGATTCTTTGACCGGAATTAACGGTTGACTGTTTCCTATTTGACAACGTTCGTTCCACGTTTGAAGATTGAAAAAAGGCGTCTCTAAAACCTGCTCTCTCCACTCTATCCCATACCCTCCAGAGTTTTCTTTTTTTGCAATCTTTTTAAAAGGGAAAGAGAAATGCAAATCGGGGTGACTTATTTTGTCCGTTTTCAGGCAAGAATCGCAAACACCGCAAGAATCCTGATCTCCTTTATTTTGGCAAAACAAGTACTGCGCATATGCCAATGCCATTGGCAATAGACCATATCCGTCATTTCCCAATAATAATTGGGCATGAGGCACTCTTCCTTCTCTAACATTTAGAGTTAGTTTCTGCTTTAATGTGTTATGTCCGGGAACCGAAGAAAATTGCATTTAACCAAGGATAAAAGTATGCAATAATTAGCACAGGAATTCTTTTCTGAAGGAATAGGATTAAGTAAATTTGCACATGGCTAAAATGGACGATTATAATTTTAACGGTAAACGCGCATTAATAAGGGTAGACTTTAACGTTCCCTTGAGTAAAGAAACATTTGAAGTTACTGACGATACTCGAATAAGAGCAGCGATTCCAACCATTAAAAAAGTCTTGACTGATGGTGGCTCAGTTATTCTAATGTCCCACTTAGGAAGACCTAAACAAGGGCCAGAAGACCAGTTTTCGTTACGTCACATTATCTATAAAATTGAAGAATTAGTTGGAGCCAACGTACATTTTGCCCCCTGTGCCATTGGAGAAAAAGCCTTTGCTCAATCTTCCAATTTAAAAGAAGGAGAGATTCTTCTTTTAGAAAATTTACGATTTGATGAAAGAGAAAAGGCAGGCGATAAGGGGTTCGCTAATGAATTAGCCAAGCATGGCGATGTTTATATAAACGATGCTTTTGGAACAGCGCATCGAGCTCACGCTTCAACAGCTATAATCGCTGAAGAATTTCCAAATGATAAAATGTTTGGTTACCTCATCGAAAAGGAAATTAGTAGTGTAACTCAGTTAATGGAATCTGGGCAAAAGCCAGTGGTTGCAATTGTTGGTGGAGCTAAAGTGTCCTCGAAAATTACGATTATCAATAATTTATTAGACAAAGTAAACGCGGTGATCATTGGAGGTGGCATGACCTATACTTTTGCAAAAGCCTTAGGTGGAAATGTTGGGAATTCGCTGGTGGAAGATGATTACTTAAACACAGCGCTAGATATTTTAAAAAAGGCAGAAGCTAAAGGAGTAGAAATTATTATTCCTGAAGACTCTGTAGTTGCTGATGCTTTTTCAAATGATGCTAATATAAAAATTGCGTCTACCTCAGAAGTTCCCGATGGCTGGATGGGGCTTGATATTGGTCCAAAAGCAATTCAAAAAATTCAAGCCTGTATTCTCAATTCAAAAACCATTTTATGGAATGGACCTTTAGGAGTTTTCGAAATGAAATCTTTTGAAAACGGGACACGAGAAACCGCCAAGTTCATTGCACAATCAACACAAAATGGAGCTTTTTCCCTTGTTGGAGGTGGAGACTCTGTTGCTGCTGTCAATCAATTTGGTTATGCAGACCAAGTAAGTCATGTCTCAACTGGTGGTGGTGCTATGTTGGAGTTTTTAGAAGGAAAAGAACTTCCTGGAATTAAAGCCATCAATTCTTAATCACTGAAAAAGCTGCCAATAAAAAACCCCTAACCGAATAATTTTCAGGTAGGGGTTTAAATGTTTTAAGGCTAATCTTAGATCGCCACTGACTCTTCGCTAGTCTCTTCTTGTTCTATCCGAATGATTCCAACTTTAATGTCAGCATCAACGTCAATGTCAAGAATTGCAAAACCTGCCTGTCCTGATTTAAATAAATCGTTATAGTTAAAAGTAGCAATGCCACTAGCGTCTGTGCTATTCGTTTGCTCTAGGTTTTCTCTTGGCGTATTACCACCTGGGATATCTTCATAATACAAACGTACAGAAGCTCCTCCAACAGGAAGACCAGCTGAATCAACAACAGTAACCTTAGCTATTGTATCCTTTTTTCTGTAGCAAGAACTAAACGTGAACGTTATAGCTGCAAAACATAATAACAGGATTGATAATTTTCTCATAATACAGGTTTTATTTAGCTTTGACTCGGCATTGTTATTGCAATAATCAAAGCAAATATAATTAAATTCATCACCTATGAAAGCGTCAGTAACTTATCACAGAGTACTTTATACTTCTATTATAACGTTAATAGTTACCGTAGGGTTGTCTCAAACGGCTATTAAAACGTCAGTACTTGTAGAAACCGCGAACCCTGATAAAGTTACAGCGGAGGCAAATAAAGTGCCAGAAGACTCCAGTGAAATCCATTTTGTGATTTATACAAGCATGGGTAATATGAAGGGTAAGTTGTACAATTCTACTCCAATTCACCGGGATAATTTCCTAAAGCTGTCGAAAGAAAAATACTTCGATAGCCTTCTGTTTCATAGAGTAATCAAGCAGTTTATGATCCAAGGTGGAGACCCAAATAGCAGAGGTGCTGCTGACACTATTAAATTAGGAGGAGGTGGACCAAACTATACCTTGGAAGCTGAAATCAAACCTGAATTATTTCATAAAAAGGGCGTTCTTTCTGCGGCAAGACAAGAGGATAATGTGAACCCAACTAAAAGATCTTCAGGTAGTCAATTTTACTTAGTTCAAGGCAAAATTTATTCGGAAGCAATGTTGACGACTCAAGAAACAAGGATTAATCAGCAAAAAGCTAATCAGGCAATTGGGGCTTATTTAAAAAAGCCGGAAAACAAAATTGTTTTTGACGAAGTAATGTATTGCCAACAAGCAAGATTGACCGATTCCCTAAATAAAGTAGTGGCTCGGATTAAGCCGCTAGTAATGGAGGGTGTTGAAGAATTTCACTTTACCGCAGAACAGAAGACTGCATATAGCACTATTGGCGGCACACCGCATTTAGACGGTAATTATACCGTTTTTGGAGAAGTCTATGAGGGGTTGGATGTAATCGATAAAATTGCTGCTTCTCCAACCGCCCCTGGATATCGGCCTTTGACAGATGTCATTATGGCTATTCAAATTATTGAGTAATTCTCAATCTTCAAAAATTGGCTTGACGCGTTGCTGAAATGAATTGCTTGAAGATTTATTTCGATACTTCCACTGTTACTAGAGTTGCCGTAATTAAGGATTTTCATTAGGGTTTAGGCCTGATTAGTTCATCTTTTCAACGCGATATAAACTAATTGTGATCTAAAAGTTTATTTCCTATTTTTACGTCAACTCTCAAAGTTGTAGCTATATGCGTTCGATTGCACTTATTTTTATTCTGTTATTTTCCCTGAATTCCTTTGCCCATCGGGGAAATTTTTTAGCCATTAATAATGTACAGGTTGTCGAAACTGAAGACAGCTGGGTATATAATTTTCAAATTGAAAACATCAACAAAGTAGAGGTCCGTGATGTAAAAATCGAATTTGTAATTAATATGAAATCGGTTTATCAACGTTATTACCCGCGAGTTGGCGCAAAGGATACATTGTTTAATGAAGTTTTTGAAGTGCCAAAAAGAGCATTGCGGCCTGAACGAGATTTCATTCAGATTGAGATTACACAGATATTTGGATTGAAAGACGATTGGGGAGGTTGGGATAGTCCAAACATGCCGAAACAAGTGAATAGCTTATTCTCAGAGTTTTATATGGAAGCTCCGTGGCGAATGAAAAAAACCAACGATCTAGGAGACACGGAACCAATTCCCGTTCACTTTTTCCTTCATGATGCTGATCTTATAATAGGTTTTACCTTAAAAATCGATTATATCAATATTCAAGTTAAGAATGCGTCTTCAGGCACTTGGGGCCCTGTTTTAGCTTTCGACACAATGCCTGATCCGGATTACCGAAATTTATTTACATGCCAGTCTCCAGACGATCCCGGTCTTAATATTCAGGCCTTTGATGTAAATAGCTTTAGTGCAGCGTCCAGTAAAACGATGGTGTTTGATACCGAATCTGATCTATTTGATGAATACGTTTCTGTAGATGCTACTTATTTTTATTTCACAATTAACTTGCCTGCCAGTGTATTAGCAGGAATGGAAGATGTGGTTGATATCCGAGCAACTGTATCTTATGCCAATTTCACATTGACGGACGAAGAGTTTGGCGTTCGGGTATTTAGGAGCGATGAAGAGTTGCCTAAACAAACAGGATGGTACAGAGGAGATACGCATTTACATTCCATGTATACTCAAAATGATGCGGAAATTGGCTTGCCTTTATGCGCTACAAAAGAAGCGGCAAAATTGATTGGCCTGGATTGGATAACTACGACAGATCACACATCTGATTTTGACAATTATGGCGATGGAAATATTCTAACAAACTGGTCATTAATTCAGGCCGAATCTGGTGCTTTAAATAGTGCCGACCCATCTATGATTTACATTGCCGGTCAAGAAGTGGCTGTGAATAATCATGAAGATAAATTAGTCCATTTACTGGCCTATCCGAATTACGATGACCCAATGGGTCTGCCGTTCTTAGGAGATGGGGATGGGGATATTTCTTCAACTTCTGTATCGGTTAACACCGTACTTTCTCAATTATCAGCGATAGATGGATTCTCCTATGCCGCCCATCCATTTGCAACCGAAGATAAACTACCCCTTATTCCAGTTGATGGGGGTATTTGGAATTTAGGTGAAGTAGGCTTTCCAACTAATGGCAATAATTTTCCAAAGACTGGAGGTAATATTATTGCGAACGATCCAACTGCTCCTTCAGATGTGCTTAGTTCAGAATCAAACAAGCTAATTAAAGATGGATTAAAGGGAGCTCAAATTTGGAACCACCGAGGAAATTTATCGATAGGAGGCACAAGTGGCGATGAATTAGACGCTTGGGATGTGAATGGAAATTCTACACCATTATCTCAAGCTGATACCGCTAGCTTTAGCTTTCATTTTAAGAAGTTTAGACAGGGACAAGAGATTGTAAACCATGTCAATCAGCTTGGATTAAGCTTGAAGAATCAAAATTCAAGCTACTTGAATTGGAAAATGTACTTTTGCGGTGGTGCAGATGCGCACGGTTCTTTCAACTTTTCGAATACCGGTAATTTTGCTGGATTTGGATCGATAGATGATAACGCAGTTGGAAAAATTAACACCTTAGTTCATTGCCCTTCAGGGATGGGAACAAACGGAACTGAAATTCTAAGAGGAATGTATAATGGTAACATCACCATGTCTGATGGACCAATACTAACATTAGGGATTAGCGATAATGGGGCCGATCAAAGCAATGAAATTTATATGGGGCAGGATGAAATTGTAAATACGCTGCAACTCAGCGATTACTTTTTAAATTTTAATTATACCACAACCGATGAGTTTGGAGATGTAACTTGGCTAAGATTGATCGTTGGAACTGAAATAGGTGAAACAAGCTACCAACTTTCACTGGACAGTCTAAACGGATACCAGTGGTTGAGTTATAGCTTAACTGACATACTTGATTCTGTTTTAGGTCCAGGAAACACCCCCCAACAGGAATATTTTTACGTAAGAGCAGAAATGCAAACATTTAAAGATTATTCGGCAGCAGTTTCGACATACAGAACGGATTATGGCTTATACCATTCTATTTGTAATCCGATATGGATTAAATTAGAAGAGGTAGAAAGTATCGTAGTTACGGAGTTTGAAATCGAAACATATCCTAATCCAGCAAACGGGCCATTTAATCTATTAATCAAACATCCAGGCACAAATGATATCAGAGTGAACTTTTATAATGCAATTGGCCAGCTGCTAAGCTCAAACGTATATTATGTTGATCAGTCTATCATAGTAGTTGTAGATGAAACATTGTCATTAGCAAACGGGGTTTATACCATTAGAGCAAGTGATGGAGAAGAGGCGGTTACAACTAAATTTGTTCGTGCTAAAGAGTAGCTTAATGTTTCCAAATTTCTAATCTTCAAAAATTGCTACAACCCTTGCAGGCGAAGCTGATCCACCTTTAATTTTTAATGGGAAAACAGCGACTTTAAAGCCTTTTGGTGGCAATGCTCCGAGATTAGTTAACTGTTCCATGTGCAAATATTCTTTTTCTATCCCTACCAAATGTGCTTGCCAAAATAGTTTTGGATCATTGGTTTCCTTTGCTTTTTTTGCAAGATACTTCAGCGGCAAATCCCATCCCCACTGATCAATTCCCATTACTTTAATGCCTTGGTCGATTAGCCATTCGGTACCTTCTTTACTCATGCCAGTGCCTTTCATTACATAATCTTCTCCCTCTTGCTTATCTCTTCCTGTTTTGATCAGCACGATGTTACCTGGCTTTAATTCAATCTTGTTTTTACGCAGGTCAGTTTTAATGTCGTTCATTGAAATTTCCTCAAAATCAGGTTTATGGCTCATGTCAACAACCACACCTGGAGCATAAAGCCATTCTAAAGGGATTTCATCAATTGTTTTGGCTTTTTTGCCGGCCACTTTAGGGTGATAGTGCCAAGGAGCATCAATGTGCGTTGTAGAATGCACTCCCATTCCTTTTATTTTATCATCTGCCCATCCTTCAAAGCCCTCTGGTATTAGCTTTTTTGGTAAGCCAACAAATTTCTTAATTAGAAATAAACTCTTCTTATGAGGCTTGTGTTTGATCTTGATTCGCATAAACCAAGGGTCAGATTTTTTATATTCAATCGTTTTAGAAAGGTCCACAATTTTCATGGTGTGAAGCTAACTAAAATCTAACACCCCTCTTGGCAATCCCAATCTCCTAGCTTTCTTTGAATCTCTCCTTTAGTACTAATTTCTATACAGCCTTCACCTGTAATAATGTTTGGTGCTTTCCCATTATAAAACCGACCAGCGCACTCATAGGGCCCAGGCAACACTAGTATTCCCGTAGTGTCAACAACATAAAACACGTAAGGGTAATCGTGCTCTCCATCTTCGTTTAAATCTGTCATGAAAGCTAATCCTTCGTCAAACCTTCAAGCCATCACTTTCCGAAAAGAAAAGCCAACTTACCTCTTCGATTTAAAAAACTTAGTTCTTTACCTAAAGACGCTCTTGCAAAACCGTTTTCTTAGTTAAAAATGTGATCATAAATTGG
>JBLIOB010000182.1:0-8292 GCA_047639575.1 Parvicellaceae bacterium | reverse complement strand
GACACCAATGCCAGTAGAATTAGAAGAAGGAAAAACTTATGCATGGTGCACATGCGGTGAATCTTCAATGCAACCATTTTGTGATGGAGCGCATAAGGGATCTGATTTTTCGCCTTTAGTTTTTAAAGCTGAAGAATCTAAAACAGCTTATTTGTGCACCTGTAAGCAGACCAATAATCCTGGTTTTTGTGACGGAAGTCATTCAAGTATCTAGCTTTAATTAAAGCTGAATCGATCAAAGAAAATAGCTTTCTTAATTATTGTATTATTTATTGGGCTTGGATTTCTGCAACGACAATCGATTTATCAATGGGCCTATCATGACTTTGGTTTCTTAAAACATGCGGTCCCTACTCTTTTCTTCGAAACTGAACTGGGATTTCTAGATTCATTAAATGCTGATAGAGAACAAGCAATCGAAGTCGATTGGCTTAAGGTTGACAAGACTGACATGGTGCCAACCAGAATAACCTTTAACGGAAATTACACAGAAGCCAACTATCGTTTAAAAGGAGATTATCTCGGTCACATCAATTCGGACAAATGGTCTTATCGAATAGTATCTGAAGACACCATAAATCAAGCCAATAAGTTCTCTCTTCATCATCCGATGAGAAGAAATAACATCAATGAATTTCTATGGCAATTCGCTTGTGATCGAGAAGGAATTATCTCTTTGGATTATGATTTAGTGCAGGTAAAAGTGAATTCAACCGACTTTGGATTATACGCTTTTGAAGAGCATTTTGGAAAAAATTTCTGCTCAAAACGAAAGCTCAATGGCTTTGTTATTCGATATGAAGAAAAAGCATTTTGGCAAAGTAAACTTCAACTTGGAAGCAATTCCAAAGAGGCATTTATGCAAGCTAAAATTGACAGTTATAATTCTAAGGAAATTAAAAAAGACAGTGGACTTATTCATCTAGAACAGCGTGCTACTGCCAAATTAGACACCCTGAGATCTACCTCATTTTTAGACTCCGCATCCTTTGATATCAAAAAAATAGCCACCTACTTTGCGCTGTCTGACTTACTCTCAGGTCAGCATGCGTTGGTTTGGCATAACCTTAGATTCTATATGGACCCTCAATCCAAGAAGCTAGAACCCATTGCATTTGATGGTGATTTAAACGGTGAAACTACGGAGCTTTCAGTACAACAATCTTATGACAACCCAGACCATTGGAGTTTTAGAACCAAGTGTTTTAAATCAGAAGCATTTAAAGCCGACTACTTGAAAGCATTGGCTAAAATTAGTAATCCAACATACGTTGATGCGTTGATGTTAGCCTTTAATCCAACTAAGGAGAAGTATCAAAACATTCTTAATTGGGAATTCTCCTCGTATGAATTTGACCCTTCGTTCGTTCATTTAAACGGTGCGTTTATTCGAGAAAAGTTAGCAACAAAAAAATCCTCATTCAATAAATTGAATGAGGATTTACAGTTTGATTTGTGACTTTTAGTTAGCCGTAATCATAAATTCTGTTCTTCTATTTTGTTGTCTTCCTTCAGCAGATTTATTGCTTGCTACTGGCTGCACCGAACCGTAACCTACAGCGATCATTCTTCCGGCTGCAATTCCTTTTGCTTTTAAGTAATTAACAACGGCAGTCGCCCTGTCTTGGGAAAGCTTCTTGTTTAAACTCTCAGAACCTTTGTTATCAGTATGACCGGATAACTCAATCTTAAGACCTGGTACATCTTTTAACAACTTCACTAGTCTTCCGAGCTCTGCATCAGACTCAGACTTCACAATCGACTTCCCTACATCGAAGAAAACGTTTCTAAGCGCAATCTTAGAACCAATCTCAATGTTTTTCAATCTAATTTCCTTGTCAACTAAATTATACTCACTAGTTTCTGGAATATCGAAATTCTCTGAATGAAACAAATAACCTTTTGCTTTCACTGCTATCCCGTAGTTTTTTCCAGACTTCAAAGAAAGCAGGAATTTACCGGTAGCCGTATTCGTCTTAATCGTCTCAATCACTTTACCTGTTGCGTTATCAGTAATGTCGATAGTGGCAGTTACATTCTTATCTGTTAATGCGTCTAGAGTTACCCCTTTGAAAACCGTCAGACTTTTACGCTTCACAACCACTCCTTTTTCAATTTGAGGATCAGTTATAGGGTTTGCAATGCTAGCCAATAAGTAATCTTCTGTGTCGATTTCATGGTATTTATCCTCACCCCAAAAAGTAACTTTATAAATATCAGTTCCACCTTCTCCACCACCTCTATTGGAAGCAATGTATGCATATTTCTCACTAGCAGTCATTGCGAAAAAGTGATCATCGTAAGGCGTGTTAATTGGCCATCCTAAGTTTTCTGGCTCTTGCCATTGTCCTTGCTTTCTTCTTGAAACGAAAATATCATATCCACCCATTGAATTATGACCCTCTGAAGAGAAGAACATTAAATCTCCATTTGGATGCATGTAAACAGAACCTTCATTGAATTTCGTGTTCACCATTTTACCAGCAGTGTTTGGAAACTCATACTTTCTGGTTTTCTTATCCATCACCTGAGAGAAATAGATATCTGTTCCAAAGTTTGATTCACCTTTCGTACGATCGTTGATGTAATAGATCTTCTTTTGGTTCGCATTGAAACTACCGTAAGTTTGATTATCCTTTGTGTTAATTACACTTGCGAAAGAATACATTGGCACCCATTTGGAACCTTTTAATTCAGACTCAAAAATATCATGTTGACCATCAACTTCTTTGAACAAAAGTAATTTGGTGCCATCGTAAGAGAGCATTCCAGTTGTCTCGTTGTCTGGAGTATTTATTTCATTACCCATGTTTTTAGGTTTGCTAAACTTTCCGTCATTTAAGTAAGAAACATACACATCATGATCCCAATCGTATCCTGACTCAGAAGGCTTACCATTTTCTCTGTTCGAAGTGAACATCAACATAGAACCATCCATAGAAACACAAGGACTGTAATCATCAAGACCAGAATTGATTTCCTTCACGTTATCCACCCATACCCGTTTCTTGTCACCTTGAAGCGTGGTACCATGCTTACATTCCGTTAGTCTTTTCGACAACATTTTTCCGAGAGAAGCCACTTGTTTTGACTTGGAAGAAGCTTCAAACTTTTTATAATGTTTGGTAGCTTTTCCCCATTCCATCCCCAATTGATAAGACATTCCTAAATAGAAATCTAAGAAATCATCCACTTCAGGATTCAGTTTTTGAGCAGCTTCCAAATAAGTAAGCGCTAGCGACTTTTCATTCGTATACAAATAAGCATTACCTAATTTGAAGTTTAACTCTGAATTACTCGAATTGAATTTCTGAGCTTTTTGAAATTCATGAATAGCTTGTTTGAAATTCTCTTTAGGCGTAACGATGCCGTAAATAGCTTCATTACCAGCTTCCAAAAACACATCGCCTGCTTTAATGGCAGCAACAGCTTTTTTCAATCCTTCTTTATCATCTTTAAAGTTTGCAGCTTTAAAATCTACGTTGGTCTGTGCCCAAGAACCGGTTACACAGAAAGCAACTAATATTATAATTAATTTGTTACTCATCGCTCTTCTATTTTTATATGTTGATTCGGGAGATCGTTTCACTAAGTTCATCTTGATTCTTTTATTGACAGTTAGCAACTTGATATTTCTTAGCAAGGTCCGAACCAAGCTCTCTGGCTTTCGCCCAATCAGTGCACGCACCAGCTTGATCTCTCAGCATTTCTTTTGAAATCCCTCTGTTCACATAAGCTCCAGCATAATTCTTATTGAATGAGATCGCTTTATCGCAATCCTTAACTGCATCAGCATATTTCTCTTGTTTATGCTTACAAGCAGCTCTTCCGCTATACGCAGGGGCATACTTCCCATTAATCTGAATACAAGAAGAATAGTCTTTCTCCGCTTCTCTATATTTCTCTTGCTCATATAGCATCGCTGCCCGATTGTTATAAGCTAAATAGAATTTTGGATCAATAGTTAATGCTCTACTGTATGCATGTTGCGCTCCAGCATAATCCTTCATCATTTTCTTAGTCGTTCCAATGTTATTGAATACGAAAGCGTGATTAGGATCTAATTTGCCTGCCTTTTCATAATCGGCAACAGCTAACGGATACTTTTTCAGCATTCGGTAGCAACTTCCACGGTCGTTATAAGCATCAGCCATGGCATTGTCAATGGCTATCGCTTTATCAAACATTGCAATCCCTTTCAAATAGTCCTGTTTTAAAAACCAAGCTCCACCACTATTGTAAAACGCCTTCACATTTTCAGGATTAAAAAAGATTGCTTGATCATAATCTGAAATTGCCGCGTCTTGATCATTCAATCCTTGATATGCTCTACCTCTGTTGAAATAAGCCTTTTCATGCTCATCGTTTAACTTAATTAAAGAAGTAAAGGTCTGGATGGCACCTTTGAAATCTTTAATCTCCACTTGAGACACGCCTTTATTAAAATAAGCGAATTGGAAATTAGGATCACCTTGAATTGCTTTATTGAAACTAGCAATTGCCCCCTTATAATTTTTCTGACCAAAAAGCTCGTTGCCTTTGTTGTATGCTTCCTGAGATTCAGCTGTTGCAGCATTCTCAGCATTTAAAGCATTTATCGAATCCTGATAAGCTTGTTCCTTAGCAGTAAGTTCCCCACCTGGTTGACTATATCCTACGCTTGCTGTTAAAACAAACAATAATGTCAACCAACTCATTTTACTCTTTATCATGTCTTTGGTTTTTCCTTTGAAAGCCATTAAAATTATGCCAAAACTGCTTTCTCTCGAGGTAAGTTGGTTTTTGAGTTATTAACAATTGTTGATAACCCTGTTTTAAAATTCCGCATATCCCTACATTTGTACAAACTAAAAATATGCTTGGACTTAAGATGGCAACTGACCCTAGATGGGTAAACATAGTAGAAAAAAACATCTCTGAGATCCTAACGGATCATGCTTGGTGTGAGCAAAAAGCGGCCACCAATGCGATCACATTAATTGTAAAGTACCCTCATTTAACTGATTTAGTGGACGCGATGATCGAACTTTCTAATGAAGAAATGGATCATTTCCGCCAAGTTCATGACATAATTAAGAAAAGAGGATTAGTCTTAGGACCTGAGCGGAAAGACCCGTATGTGAATGATTTATTATCATATATCAGAAGAGGTGGAAGTCCTACAGAAAATTTAGTAGATAAATTATTGTTCGCTGCTATGATTGAAGCTAGGAGTTGCGAGCGATTTAAATTACTCTCAGAAAACTTTAAGGATCCTGAGCTGAAAGAATTTTATCGAGTGTTAATGGAAAGTGAAGCTGGACATTACACCACATTCATCTCTTTCGCCAGACAGTATGGCGAAGGAGTGGATGTAGATGATCGGTGGGAGAAGTTTCTTGCGTTCGAAGCAAATTTGATGTCTAAGTACGGAAAACAGGAGACGATCCATGGTTAGTTTTCAAGGCCGTCTTTCTTGTTGTCGAGAGGGTGGGGTAACGATTTCATGTAGCGAAATCAAGCAGGCTTTTAGAGCCGTCTCCAAATTCTTCCGTAAATTTTGAATTAACGATGTAGGTTTTGTGTTGTCCTACTAATCTAGAGAACAAAACGGTAACAAGATCTTTATTCGGTCGATCTAATTTTAATCTTACAAAGTTGGGGTAATTCTCGGATTGCAGGGATTCCCAGCAATACGGACAGAAACAATTTACGAATTGTCCTTCCTTCAAAGACAGTGGTGGATTGCATTGATAATTATACAGTCCAGGCTGTGGATCCAAAATTAAATTCGATTTTTCACCAGAATCAAGGGTCATCGTGACCATAACTCTTCCTTCTCTGCTTAATCCTGCAGAGCAACTAGGGCAAGTATAATTGAAATCTTCTGACATGTGGTGTTTGTTCCTGTATTAGTAAAACAGGCGAACACCCTCAAAAGTTACAATGAACCATTATTTTTTATCGATGAATGTGATTTCACAACCCATGAAGAGCTTCTTTCCACTCTTCAAAAATGTCTACGGTCTCTTCTTTGATATAATCCATACACACTAAAATGCTTCTGCCTTTGGTGTGAACAACCCTGTCGCCCTCCGATTCAGAAAACAATTCATATGATAAGGTGAAACTCTTAGTACCGACATGATCGCAGTGAACGGTTACTTGAATTTTATCTTTTAAATAAACGGGAATTAAGTAATCAACTTCATTTCTAGCCAAGATCAAGCCTTTTTTCCTCCAATTCCAATCACCATTGGTTATTTCATTGAAGTAATCTATTCTTGCTTGTTCGAAAAATGCGAGATATACGCTGTTGTGAACATGGCCTGCCATGTCAATGTCTTTAAACCTTACTTCTACTGGGTATGTTCCTTTCATTACGCTATTGGATTTAATACTACACTAAACACTACAATTGAGTTTAAGTCTCGGGCATGATAAAATTTGTCTAGTGCAGATAATATATTATTTGCTCTAAAATAAGAAGTATGTAGCTCTTCTTCGCCTATTAAACTCCATTGAACGGTATATGAACTTTCTTTAACTCGATACTCTCTTAAATAAGCCAGCATCTTATATAGACAATCTTCTTTAGTTAATGCTTCTTCTGAGTGAAACAAAAACGATTGCTTATGAGTAGGACTAATGGTTAATAAATCAAGTACGAAGTGTCCATTCTTCTCTACATAACTGAAATCAATGCTATTGGACTCTAGACCACCGAAGTAGCCTTCAATCTCATTTTCGATTTCATTAATCTTCACCTTTTCTGAACTCATTACAATTGTCTTTATATGTTAACAAATGTAATAATAATTGGCTCTGATTTAGTCGCCATTTTTACGTTTTTATTATTTGAATGGGACAAAGCCTTTAGGGATAATTATCCCGTTTTCGACAAATGATAAATCGTTAACTTTATTCCTTATTAAAAGTGAATAAAGACCTTCCTCAGATGTAAGAACCGCTTAATTAGAAGCATTGATAAATAAGTAGGTTGGAATTTTGGAGTTGGGTTGCTCAGTTAACGGAGTGAGAGGTCCTTTCTGAGAGATAATTACAATCTTTCCACAGGGAGATTCTAACTTCGATCGGCTCACTGGAAGAAAAAGTGTTGGTGGTGCTAAGAGATATACAAGGTAAAGAGTTTTACTCTAAAGCGGCAGTAAACATTGAAAATGGCAAGTTGGTAGGAGTACCAATAGATGTGAAAATCCCTGCTGGAGTTTATTTAATTACTACTTCTTTTGAAAACCAAATGTATAGTCAGAAGTTAATTGTGAAGTAAAAAAAATAATTTTCCTGTAAAACTTTAAAAATTAGACAACTAAAGTAGTAGGCTTACGTATTACAGGTATAATAAAACCAGTGTTTTAACATGAGAAAACAAGGAAGTTTCATATTAATTATTTTATTAGTTTTCTTTCTTTCGAGAACAAGTTTAGCAACAGTTTATACTTCTAATGGAACAGGTGGAGGTGCTTGGGATGTACCTACTGCATGGAGTTCTACTGGAGGAATACCAGTTTGTGGAGATACTATTTTTATACAAGCAGGGGACATTATTACAATAGGGATTCAGCAAGATTATTCTGCTTCTAGTTCACCTATGTTTATAGCGGTAGATGGGACATTGGAATTTCCAGTTAATGGTCCAAAACTAATGCTACCAAGTGGAAGTGGCGTAACCATAAATACTGGAGGCTTATTAACAGCTACTGCTGGAGGTAGTGCTAATTTTTTAGAAATTTGTGGAATTATAGATTGGAAAAAAGCTGATGGAGATGTAAACGGACTTTTTACTTTTGGTGTTCCCTTTTCGTTATCAAATGCACCAAACTCTTTAGAACTTGTTTATAAATTTACTGTAAATGGTATTTCTACTCCAGAATTAGCTAAACAAGTGCAGTATGAAATCCAACAATCACTTGTAAATTCTTCCTGTGTGTTTATTGATGAGTGCGATTGTTTTAAATTAGCTACAACGGACTTGATAACCTACAACACATTAAAAAGCATTCTATCGGCAAATGGGTATCAACTATTGGGAGAAATATATGTGTCTGATGGTAGAGTGCTAAAACCAATTATTGGACATCAAACTGAAAAAGAATGAAAAGGCAGTTTTTCATAGCTATATTATTCATATTTGTTGTTAGTATTACTAAGAGTAATGCACAAGATAATTGTGGAGGAGCAACTCCAATAGTTTGTGGAGCTGTAGTTAATGGAAATACGACTCCTTTTGCAGCCGATGCTGCCCCTACTTGTGGAACGACTAATGGAACAGGAGGTGGGCTTTGGTATAGT
>JBLIOB010000181.1:0-8373 GCA_047639575.1 Parvicellaceae bacterium | reverse complement strand
AGGAAGGTATACGAGCTATTAAAGTAGTAATCTAAAAAGAACTAAAAATAGTATCAGTAAGGGGGCTCAAATTGAGCCCCCTTTTTTTGTGCCCTATTTTTCTTGAGGCATCAACCATTTGAAGCTGCTAACCAAATGGTTTAAGAGTCAATAAGTTACACAGGGATATTCGAAAGGTTCGTTGGGAAGTTCCTGATTCTTTTTGGTGCATGGTGGCCGTAACTATGCTCAGTAATCAAACAATAAACCTAATTATGAATTTTTACAACAGAAGAGCAATGACCACCCTAGTGATGATACTCACAGCTATCGGCATCAACGCAGCCGAATTTGAAAGCAACGGTGCTTCAACAGACTGGTCTAATCCGGCCTCATGGACAGTTGTAGCAGGAACAGACGGAGATGGTATTCCAGACATAACGGACAGTGTAACAATAATGGATGGAGACATAATTACGGTAACTGCCAACTCTCAATGTGAACTTCTCGATATACTAAGTTCTGGTGGAAATACAGTGTTTAACACGAATACTGGAACTACACTTACTATTTCAACAACTTGGCAACATTTTGCTCAGGCGGTCAATGCAAGTATTGATGTTAATATAAGTGGAACCGTTAACGTAACAGGGCGTTATCTTATTGATTCATATTATAATACTGCGTTTGACATTGACATATTCGTAGCAACTGGAGGAGCAATCTCAGTGGCTTATACTTCGACAAATACATTTTTATTCAATGGTTTGTCATCTGGAGCTTCTCTTATTGTCAATGGGACATTTGATGTTGCCGGATCTTTACATTTTCTGTTGTTCAGTGGAAGCCAAATGACGATCACGATTGCCGGAGAGCTGGAAGTTGAAAAGAATCTACAATTTAACCCAAGAAATACCACTGGTGCAGTGACGATCTCCCTTGACGGAGGTACTCTTGACTGTAACGAAGATCTTATTTTGAATGCAAGTCAAGGTGCTTCTGCTGCAAATTTGTTAATTGATATGAAATACAATGGCGCAAGACTGGAAGTAGAAAATACAATTACCTTATTATCTTCTGGTGGAACTATCGACTCAGACGCTTCAGCTTCCACGATGGCTTATGACGGAGTTAATCAGACCTTATCAGTGGATGCAAAAATTAAATACAATACAATTGAATTATCTGGTTCGGGAACTAAGACTTTAGAAGATGATTTAAGGCCTCCCTATTTATTAGGAGATATCACAGTAAATTCGGGCGCGACATTCAATACCGGAGGGTTTCAATTACATGTTCCGCTTGACTTAACCATTAATGGAACAATGAATATGTCAGGTTTAATCGATATTGATAATGACTTGACAATTGGTTCGGACGGACTACTAACTTCAATAGCAACTACCACGATGAGCATTGAAGGAGATTGGACAAACTCAGGTACTTACGTGTACTTTTCAGGAGACAATATCATATTTGACGGTAGCTCTGCAGTAAAAATCAGCGGAGCAACAACGTGGTATGAATTGACTATTAATAACCCGGATGGAGTATCAGTTGCATCTGGAGATCAAGATATTGAAGGAATTCTTGACATCGATATTGGAACCTTTACCGCTACTGGTCAAAATGTGAGATTAGTTTCTAGTTCAAGTGCAACGGCCCAAATGGATGATATTGGAATAGGCTCATATGTTGGAGATCTGGAAGTTGAGAGATTCGTTGACAGTAAAAAACAGGGATGGAGAGAAATGTCTTCACCCGTAAGTTCAACGGCTTTAAATAACTGGAAGACCGTAGGAATGATTTTTACCGGATTCACAGGAAGCCAATACCCATCTCATGGATGGAACAACGCTTATTACTACAATGATACACTTGCAAACGGTACGCCTGGCAACGGGTATGTTGCTGCAGAAAACATTACTGATTTTACAGGGCCTACAAGAGGATGGAGAATTTATACAGATTCAGTTGCTCTACGAACGGATGTAATAGGTAATCCGATCCAAGGAGACTTTACAATCGATTTAAATTATGAAGATGATGCTGGAACCGCTGATGAAGAAGGATGGAATTTTGTAGGAAACCCTTTTGCATGTACAATTGATTGGGATGCAATTGATCTTGGTGACATGACTAATATTGACGATGCTTACTGGGTATGGATAACGGATGACGTTGTAACACCACAGTATGGTTTATATGTTGGTGGAGACGGAACAGGAACAAATGGCACGACTCAATATATGCCTCACTCCCACGCATTTTGGGTGCACGCAACCGCAAACAACCCGTCAATTACGATTCGGGAAAGCGATAAAAACACAACGGATCAAGCATTCTATAAAAGTGGCTCAATCGCATCTAACTTAATTAAAGTAAGTGCATATAATGATGCTGCTTTACTTTGTGATCAGGCGATTTTGAAAACGAAAGCCGGTGCAAGCAATGGATTTGTTTTAGGAGAAGATTATCCAAAACTTTGGACCGATATCTCTTTTGTGGAGCAAACTACAAGCTTAATGTTTGTTGCAGGTGGTGAGGAACTATCTTATAACGCAATTGGAAATAGCAGTCAAGATGTTTACTTGAAATCATACGTTGGTACTTCTTTCGCAGGAAACGTAACATTAAGATTTGAAAATATCGAAAACTTTAACGGAACAGCTTGTGTAACATTAGAGGACTTGTACACTGGAATGATTACGGACCTAAGACAAAATGCTCAGTATACATATACAAGAAACTTGTTAGAGCCAGCTATTAGATTTGTAATCCATATTACAGAACAATTAGCAACGGTTGCTACTGTAAATGCCAGTTGTAGTGACGCAGCAGACGGAGTGATTATGCTTAATGGAATCACGGCTGCTGGATACAATGTGAATTGGATGGATGCTGCGGGAAATGTTATTGGAACGGCTTTTGATACCGATTCAAACTTCGATATTACCGGTCTTGTTGCCGGGAACTATTCAGTGGCTTTAAATGCTGGATGTGCTATTCCAAATATGAATTTAGTGATTGCCGAACCAGCTCCAGTTGTTGCCAACTTTACAATAGGAAATCCAACGATAGATTTGGCGACTGGAAACTCTCCAATGCTTTCAAATATCTCATCTGGATCTGGAGTTTATACTTGGGACATGGGAGACGGAAACATATATAACGGAATGCTACCAGGACATGTTTATACGTCAGCAGGAACTTATCAGATTACCCTTACTGCGGAAAACAAAAATCAATGTGAACATATTATGGAAAGAGAGATTATTGTTATCAATTCTTCAGCTACAGAAATTGAAGAAGACATAATTGCTTCACGAGCAAACGCCTATTCCACCGAAACGGAAATCGTAGTATCAACAAACTTTACGGAAAATAAAGAAGCTAGAATATCAGTGTTAACTGTTGAAGGGAAGCTGATTTACGATGAGAATACAACGCTTGGAGAAACCACTGTTAAGATTCCAAAGACAGGAGCAGATGGAATCTATCTAGTAAATATTCAATTAGAAAATAGTACAAGGTTAGTTTACAAAATCAAATAATTAGGCAAAGAAAAAAGCCTCCTGAGAAATCGGGAGGCTTATTTAGGACGAGACAACTTTCTAATCTAGCTTAATGCAAATATTCTGCGGCTCCGTAAAGAAGTCTAATGCATCAAATCCACCTTCTCTTCCAACTCCGGAGTTTTTAACTCCACCAAAAGGAGTTCTTAAATCTCGAAGTAACCAGCAGTTAATCCATACAATTCCTGATTCAATTTTTGAAGCAACCCGATGAGCTTTAGTTAAATCCTGAGTCCAAACCGTACTAGCCAATCCATATTGAGTGCTGTTTGCGTAGGTCAAGGCTTCATCTTCAGTTTCAAAAGGCATAATCGTAACCACAGGCCCAAATATTTCTTCTTGATTTGTTCTACAGCTTTGAGAAAGCCCTTCCACTATAGTTGGTTCCAAGTAGTAACCATTGGCAAATTCTCCTTCTAAGATCTTACGATTGCCACCAATTAATATAGTGCCTCCCTCATCTTTTGCAAGTTGAATACAATCCAGAACCTTATTCATGTGGGCTTCGGAAACTACTGCACCTAAATTTGAGTTAGGATCAAATGGGTCTCCAACGATTAATTTAGAAACTTTCTCTAAAAACCGTTTTTTGAAATCATCATAAATTGATCGTTCTACTAATATTCTAGATCCGCATAAACAGATCTGCCCTTGATTTGCAAAAGAAGAATGAACAGAGGTTGAAACCGCTTTATCTAAGTCGCAATCAGCAAATATTATATTTGGATTTTTACCGCCTAGCTCTAAACTTAATTTCTTAAACATGGGAGCGGCTACTTTCGCAATAGTTGCACCTGTGTTTGTTCCACCAGTAAATGATATAGCCGTAATTTCTGGATGTGCAGTAATCGGCCCTCCAACTGTTGGGCCCATACCATGAATAATATTCAATACGCCTGCAGGCAATCCTGCTTCTATACAAAGTTTTGAAAAAAGATAAGCCGTCATTGGAGTTACCTCACTTGGCTTGGCAACGACACAATTACCAGAGGCAAGTGCTGGAGCGATTTTCCAGGTAAAAAGATAAAGGGGTAAGTTCCATGGAGAGATACATCCAACTACGCCAATTGGCTTCCGTAGAGTATAATTAATTGCCAAATTTTCCATGGAATGACTTTCCGCGGAATAGTGCATAATGGCAGTAGCGTAAAACCTAATATTGGCAGCAGCTCTAGGAATGTCAACGCTTTTGGCCAGTTTGAGGGGTTTTCCGTTGTCTTTAGCTTCTGCAGCGGCCAGTTGGTCTATATTGGCTTCAATAAGGTCGGCCAATTTGGTTAAAATTCTTGACCTTTTTTCTTTAGGAGTATTCGCCCAACCTTCAAAAGCTGTTTTAGCTGCGTCAACTGCTTTTTGAACGTCTTCTGCGTTGGAATCAGGTATCTGGCTGTATACTTCACCTCTAGAGGGATCGTAATTGTCAACGTACTTTCCATTTGTAGGTTTAACTAATTCACCATTGATATAATTCTCTATGTGCTCCATGGTGTAAATATCTCAAAAAATCAGAATGAAAAAGATGATATAGGAAATAAAAAAACCTCCAGCCTTTTCAGGCTGGAGGTTTTTGCTTTGCTTTGAGTAGAATGTTTCGAAAACTATGTTATGCTGTTATTACCGCTCGTTTGCAGCTGCATCAGGATCGTTTTCTACTTCTTAACGATCCGTTTTGATATGGATTGCTCCATAGATTTTAGGTTCACTATATAAATACCAGGTCTTAGGTCTTTCTGGTCTAAATCAATAATTGTAAATTCTTGGTTTGTTACACGATTCGAGTAAATTTCTTTTCCTAATAAATCAGTAATTGAGATATTAACGTTTGAACTAAACTCCGAAAGGTCTATCGTAATCTTGTCTTGAAAAGGATTTGGGTAAACGGTTACTTCACCAATGGCCTCATCGGTAGAAACGTCTAGAAACACAGAAGTCCCTGCTGGAATGGATAATACCATTCCAACAAGAAAAACTGCTATGAAAACTAACCTAACCATTTAGCGTCTGTTTTAGAAAACGTTCGCTGCTTACACTAAGACAACTACTGTGCCAAAACTTATTTTGGACGCTAAAAACTTTTAATTTCTTCATTCTTTATTTGCTAATTAACAAGCAAGTCTGAATTGGAATTTGTTCTTAAATTCCGCTTGTTTGATAACATCACAAACGTATTTTTTATTTCACTGCAGGCTTGTTAAAGGGGAGTTAAAGACTGTTAAAGACTGTTAAAAGGCAGTGCTCTGCTGCAACATAGGCTACATTTGTTTCGTGTAACATACGTGTCACCTATGTTTAAAAACACCATATCGTCTTTAGTAATACCAATCTCAATAGGAATGTTGTTCTTGTTGTTGCTGTTGGGATATCTCGTAAATAGTGCGGCAACGCTTAAAGAATCATTATTTGAAGATTCTGTTAGAGAAACGATGGCTGACCTATCTCATCGGATTGTTAAGTATGAGAAGCTAAAACAAGTTCAACAAAAATATAGAGGTAGTGGCATTTTAAACCAACTTCAAATGCTTGGCCTCAATGAGTCCGATGCAGACGTCCGAATCAAGGATACCGTGGTAATGGAAAATGGTCGGGAAGTCAGAACTAAAATAGTTGAGAAAATTGGAGAAAATGGAAACTTCTCATCCAGCGTTATTGTTTCATCAGATCAAAATGGAAACAATGGACTAAATGATCCAATGGAAACTTGGGCGGCAGATGTGTTAAACGACCAAGGAACTTTACCAAATGCTATTGGAGATTTATTTAACATGAACATGCTTAAATCTTTAGAAGATAGACTTCCGTCTAAGGCATTAGATTCTCTTTTAAAGTTGGAACTAAAAGAGAATGGAATATCGGCAGCTTATGATTTTGTTGTTTATGACGCTAATTTGAATCCACGATACTTAAAAGATGAAAACACAGAAGGAAATTTAGAATCTTTATATGAATCTGAGTTTAATGCGAGCTTATTCCCGTCTGATATATTTGGCTCTCCATATAGTGTGAGCGTATATTTTCCTAATCAAAAAGGATATGTAATGGGTAAAATGTGGGGAGTCTTATTACTAAGTTTGTTGATTATGATCGGCCTGGTTTATGCGTTCTACTTTACGATTAAAACCATTTATAATCAGAAAAGACTTTCTCAAATTAAAAACGATTTTATAGGAAACATGACTCATGAATTAAAGACACCGATTTCCACAATATCGTTGGCTTGTGAAGCTCTTTCTGATGAGGGGATTCAAAGCACGCAAAATCAGCGATCTAATTTTGTGAGAATGATTAATGAAGAGAATAAGAGGCTAGGGGTCTTGGTGGAAAACGTTCTTCAAAGCGCAGTAATCGATAGGGGAGAATTAAAATTAAAGAAAGAAACGTTAGTGCTCAATGATATTATTGAGAAAGCAATTGCCAACATTAAGATTCAAGTAGAAAAGAAAGGCGGCCAAATCAGTATGAATTTAAATGCTAGCAATAATGTGCTTAACGGAGATAAAATTCACATCACTAATGTGATCTATAATCTGCTGGATAACGCAAATAAGTATACACCTGGCCAACCATCAATTGTTGTTGAAACGGAAGACATTGTAGACGGTGTGTTGGTAAAAGTAAAAGACAATGGGATTGGAATTAGCAAAGACAATCAGAAAAGAATATTTGATAAATTATATCGAGTCCCTACTGGAAACATCCATGATGTAAAAGGATTTGGACTTGGTTTGAGTTATGTAAAAGCGATCATTGATAAACATGAAGGCTTTATTAATGTAGAAAGCGCACTCGGCAAAGGAAGTACGTTTAAAATCGAATTCCGAGCCCAGTCAGTAGAAAACCTAAAACTTACTTCGTAACTTAAGTAAGCTTAAAAACAAAACCTATGGAAAACCAAGTAAGAGTGCTGTTAGTAGAAGATGACCCGAATCTGGGCATGTTATTAAAAGAATACCTTGTCGCTAAAGGATATGAAACCAAACTATGTGTTAACGGTCAGGAAGGCTATGATGCATTTGTAAAAGGTGAATTTGATTTTTTAATCTTGGATGTTATGATGCCCGTCAAAGATGGTTTTACTTTGGCTAAAGAGATTAGGGGGATTGACAAAGACGTACCCGTTCTGTTTTTAACAGCCAAGTCAATGAAAGAAGATACGTTAGAAGGCTTTAATGCTGGTGGAGACGATTATATGACCAAGCCATTTTCTATGGAAGAGTTAATTGCCAGAATGAATGCAATTTTAAGAAGAACCGCTGGTGATAATGCAAATGAAAAAGACCTTTACCAAGTTGGGAAGTTTACGTTTAAGCCAATGGAAAGAATCTTAGATTTAAATGGAGATTCAAGTAAACTAACCACTAAAGAAAGTGATTTATTGAAACTTCTTTGTAAAAATGCAAATGGTGTTTTAGAACGAAACGATGCCTTGAAAGCAGTTTGGGGAGATGATAATTATTTCAATGGGAGAAGTATGGATGTGTACATTGCAAAGCTCAGAAAACATCTTAAAAACGATGAGAATATTGAAATCATGAATGTGCATGGTAGAGGGTTTAAGCTGATCCTTCCAAACGCATAACAATACTTTTAATTAGTTTTATTGCGTTATATTGAATAATGCACGGTAAAAAATCAGAGGAAGCCAATTTAGAAAAGAGGAAGCGAAGCTTTTACTATATTGGTATTGTCATCGCGTTAGCCTGCACTTTGATCGCGTTTGAGTGGGCATCTAACTCAACTCCAATTGAGTTAGTTCAACCAATTTCAGAGGATGCGGGAGTCACAGTTATCAAATTAAGTTATGATAATGTACCCGATAAGC
>JBLIOB010000180.1:0-8446 GCA_047639575.1 Parvicellaceae bacterium | reverse complement strand
GTAAATCTACTATAGTCTTTCAGCAATTCAATGTAAATAATGGAATTAGAGTTGGAATCGTAAAATTTACTTTGACTTATCCAGATAGCCCTGCCAATGGACAAGCACCTATTTGGCTTTGTTTTTTGATAATGGTATTCAGATGGTTCCGCTAATGTATAGTTTATGGAAAAATGAAATGTATTACGATCCAGAGCATGAGCATGAGCAAAAAAAAGCAGCGAGAGCCGAAACTTTCACTGCACAGGATAGAAACAAGAATGAACTTGTGACTTCCTAAAATTTAAAGGTAATAAAATTTGGTTTTTCACACAGTACCTAAAGTACGGAGAAACGGTTGGGTAGGCTTGGGTTATGTATTTTGGGTACTGTGTTGTGGTTAGTTCTTTTCCATTGCTTTCATTTTTCTAGGGTGAGGAGTTCCGTTCTCCACATAAAATTGCAACTCTTCCATAATGTTTCCTACAAACTTCCCAAACCCGATCCTAAGAAGAGGCCAAATAATCAGCCCTAACGGCTTAACGTTTGACCTAAACGCCCATCTCATTTCAGATTGATCGGCACCCGTTTCACGTAACGAAAAATCTAAAGTATTGAATTTGACAGGAAAAAAGAATGGAGTATTTACAAAATCAATTTGAACTGTGGCAGTTTTATTCTCTTCGCTATATGCCAGGAACTTTTCTGAAGCCTTTATACCTTTTTGGTTTGGATTCAGTTCACATACACGTCCTTCTGAATGAGCCCCATCGAACGATTCTCCATTTGTCTGTGCATAAGAATGAGGTACTGAAGCCATCCATAAATGAGCATCATTAAAACCATGAGCAAATATTTCCCAAACCTTATCAGTACTTGCGTTTACCTTTGTTGTTTTCGTAAATTTCACCATAATACTAGTTTATTGTGCGTTTGTTTTTCGAGAGTGTAAATTCCCTGTTTCTACATAGTGCTTTAATTCTTCAAGCATCTCACCAGAGGACTTACTTAACCAAAGCTGAATTTCTGCTGCCTTTTCTTCTGGAATCATATCTTTCAATTCCATGTTGACAGTAATTGAGGCTGTACATGAATCTCCATTTGTGATTTCCAAAGCCCATTCAGCCTGAGCCTTAACTGCAAATGGAGGAGCACCTCCTGTAACTGTGTAGGATAGGGTGTGATTTTTTGCGTCAAACACATCAAGCGAATGTGTGTTTTCCCCTCCTTCAACAATTGTCTCTCTAGCTGAAAAAGCAATTTCGTTAAATTTCTTTTCACCTGATGGTTTAGAATCTTTAAAAAAGCTTGCCCAAATGTGGATTTGATCAAATTGGTTTCCCATAACTTGCCAAACAACATTGGCATTTTTTTCGATAGTTAATTCTGTTACAATTTTCATTGCGTGATGTTTAAATAGCAATAGTTTGCATTGCTTCTAAAAGTTAGATGCAGGAAATTAACAAGTGTTACAGAAAAACATAACTAAGAAGTTGAAAACCGCAACATCATAGTTCTTACACGGATAAGAGGGATGTTTTTTTATAGATTAAACAAGTTTTTAATCGTTTTGTCGTTGATTATTTTGGACACAATCGTTTCGGAATCAAACTCTGATTTACCAGGGTGATCTCTAAAGATCTCTACATATTTTTGATCTAAAACATCAATCATTGTATCTTGATTTTTGACAACAAAATCACCAATCTTTTTTGTATAAGATGGTTTTAGAATTAAGTTGTTCTTATTTAGGGCACCCATTTTTAATGCGCTTTTTGCTTTTTTAGTACACCTGCAAGGATTCGATTTTTTAATCAACCCACATCGGTTCTCCATATAATTATGAAGCTCCTTTCTAGCTCTTGACAGTTTAACTCTAAAGTTTTCCTTAGTGATCCCAAATATTTCAGCTCCCATATTGTGGTCAATTCCGAAAGATTCTCCTAGTAAATAGATAAGTCTTTGTTCTCTGTCCAAACAAATAAGCATAGCTGATGTGCATCTGAATTTGATCTCTTTGCTATAATCGTTTAATTCTAGTTCTTCTTCAGGAGTTAATTCGGGATCTGGAACCGCGTTTAGTTGTTGATCATGAACTTCAAAACTTGAGAATATTTCTTCTTTTCCTTTTCTCTTTGTTTGTAAAAACTCATTAAATACTATTCGATACAGCCAAGTTCTAAAGGCACTTTCTCTTTTAAAAGTGGACAGCTTTGTAATTACTTTGATAAGGACTTCTTGGGTTAAATCCAAAGCGTCTTCATTGCTATGTGTCATTTTCCAAGCTAAATTGTATATGAACGCCTGATGAATGTCCACCAGTTCGTCAAGTGCCTTAGAATTTCCCTTTAGGACTTTGTCAACCAAAGCAAGATTTGCTTTTTCCGAGTAATTTGATGATAATGGATTATTCATAATATGTCTTTTAACGTTAGATGCAAAATACTTACGAGTGTAACAAAGACAATGAAATTATGTAGGGAATTTAATTAAACACTACGTTTGGAATAAAGATGGTGCCTCCTAAGGTAACGACCGCGTGTTGCCGAAGCTTTAGCGCAGGTACAAGGGTACTAGCTTTTTTCTTGTTGTAGTACGTTTTATACTTTCACACAAATCATGCAGACATCATCGATCTGCTCAAGATCTCCTCGCCAGGTTTCAAACTTTTCATCCAATAAGACTTTCTGCTTATCCATTGACTGATCTTGGATAGAAAGTAAGAGCTTCCGAAGATTAGCAGGTTTAAACTTCTTCCCCTTTTCTCCACCAAATTGATCTACATATCCATCAGAGAAAATGTAAATAGAGTCACCTTTTTGAAGTTGAATAGAGTGAGTAGTGAACGGTTTAGGGTCCAAATATTTACCAATAGGTTGCTTGTTGGCCTTAGTTTCGATGATTCCGCCATCTCGAATAATCCAAAGGGGGTTGTTCGCACCAGCATACTTTAGGCTGTTTCCGTCCAAAGAACAAAGTGCAATGTCCATTCCGTCCTTAACTTCTTCTTCAGATTTCTCAAATTCAGCAATAACTATCTCTCTGGTTTTATCTAATATTTCGCCTGGATCTTTCAGGCCGTGTTCTCGTACCGATCTATTTAAACCATTATTACAAATTACTGAGACCATTGCTCCAGGGACTCCATGTCCTGTGCAATCCGCGGCTGCAAACAATATTGCGCTGTCCTTCTGTTCCATCCAATAGAAATCACCTGCGACTATATCCTTTGGTTTATAGAGAATGAATGAACTTGCTAGATATTCCTTAACGAGTTTGGGAGGTGGCATAATAGCCGATTGAATTCTTTTAGCGTATGCTATTGAGTCCATGATCTCGGTGTTTTTTTCTTCTAGCTGTTCATGGGCTTTTTCAACTATTTCCTTTTGCGCTTCGACCTCAGTTTTTTGCGTTACTATAATATCTTTTTGTTGGCGAGTTTTTCGTAATCGATTAATTATAAAGAATGTAAAAAGAACAACCAAACCTAATCCTGCTGATCCTGACCCAATAATTAAATTTTTCTTTTCGTTTTCTTTTGTCGCAATTTCCTCTTTCCGTTTTTCTTCAGCTAAAGCCAGTTCGTCTTTTTTAAGTTGCTCTATAGCAATGGAATCAGCTTGCTTTTCGTACTTGTATTTGTATTCTTGTCTGATTATTGCTTTTTGATTTTCTTCTGAATTTAGACTGTCTTTCGTTATAATGTATAGCTCGTACATTTCAAGAGCTTGTTCAGGATTACCCAATTTTTTATTAACGCCCCACAATAAGTTTGATGCTACTTTAATAATGTTTTTTGACCCTATTTCTTGCGCTATTTCTAAACTTTTTTGTCCAAATAAAATTGCCTCATTATAATTATCTCGTTCAGCATGAATTAGTCCAATATTATTCATGGATGTGGCCATTCCACGTTTAGATCCAAGGGCTTCTTTTATTTTCAAACTTTTGGTGTGATAGAAAAGAGCCTTTTCAAAATCTCTTTGCCTATCGTAGACAAGGCCTAGGTTATTAAGTGACGCAGACACACCAATTTGGTCCCCAAATTCTTCCCTTATTTTCATGCTTTTTGTGTATGATTCAATGGCTTCTGGATATTTTTTTTGTGCCATTTGAACGAGTCCAATATTATTTAGGGTTGCAGCAAATGAAGGCTGATCATTAATTTCTTTAAATATTTTTATGTTTTCGGTAAAATAGGTCAGAGCCTTTTCGTAATCCTCTTGTCTTAAGTGAATACTTCCAATGTTCTGAAGTGCCGCGGCTATACCTTTTTTATCGCCAAGCCGTTCTTTAATTTTTAAACTCAAGGTGAAGTAGTGGATTGCTTTTTTATAATCGCCATGACCATAATGGATAGTTCCTACAGCGTTTAGGGCTGACCCTTTTGACTGTTGAAACTTCGTTTTTACTTTTTCAGTCAAGTTCTTTGTTAGGTTTAGTGAACAAAGACTGTCTATTTTATGATTTAGTTTTAGGTCTAAATTAGGGTTTGAGGCATAGATTATATTGTCCCAGACGCTCCAAGCATTTACTAGGGTTGTGTCATGCACAGCTGTTTCAATGACTTGTTTGAGGGAGTCAATTTGGTGTTCTTGGTTATCCGACAGTTGCGCGCGAGGTTGAACACAAAACGTTAACACTAGAAATATGGAGAATAGATACTTCAGAAGAATGAAATTACAAACATAAATCCTATTAATATGTGATCTAACCTTATTGTAAAAAAATAACGGTTAGGCTAAAAAGCGTTACTGTCCCGCAGGGCAGCTATGATTTTTTAGCCATTGTTGCCAGTAGTGTTTTATTTATTTAGGTTTTCTTTGGCTTTTGTGAGCACTTCATTAAGTTTTCGCAATTCATAATCTGATGAGTAAAATTCATATGTCTTTAAGTTTTTCATTAATTCAATATCATTTTCGTCAGGCGAAAGAGAGAGATAATTAAGAAATTTCATCATAAGACCATCTCCAAACCTTCTTATTTCCATAGCACCATGAGTGTGAGTATAGCTTCCAGTTGTCATTAGTACTTTGTTTTTAGGAATTCCTTCTGTTTCTAATTTAGAGAATATATTATCGAATTGGTCTGAGTCTAAAACTTTAACTCTTACGCCATAATTCTCAACTTCATTACTATTCTCATTTATTAATGCCATTACCTCAATTTTTTGAATACTATCAGTTTTGAGGATTTCACCGATTCTAATTGAAATAGAATCTTCTTTAGATTTCTTTAAATCAAAAAGTGTTGGATTTAGTTTAAAATCATGATTAAATCCATAATATTCATACATGAAATTGTAAAGCTGTTTTTTTACTTTGACAACTTGAAGTTCAGCGAAGACATCAATATACTCTTCAACCCAATCCATTTTATTATCGATTGTACCTCCACCTTTCATCTCTAGCACTGAGAGGAAGTCTGAATAGAGAAATTCTTTTACAGAGTCAGTTGGGAAATGAGAAAGTCCTGAATACTTAGAAATTGTGTATTCCATACTTGGATGGATTGACTTGTCATGTGTTGATACAAATTTCATTAAAGAAGGTATACATTCTTCCAATTCATTTTCTGTAATGATATAGCAGATATCTAAAATCAAATCACGAGAGCCATTTTCTAAATGCTTATTTAGGTATGGAATGTATTCCTTCGAGCCAAGTTCTTGCAACACCTCTATTGTTAGTTCAAAAAGGTATTCGTTATCAGTTTCGAGTAGTGGTAATAGTTCTTTAGCAGCAGGCTGATATTGTAATTTACCAAGTGTTTTTATGATTTCTATTTTCCCACCATCAACTCGATTCATAACTGGATCCATGATGTTTGATGGGTAAATACCTCCCTCTCCTGCTTTATTTAAATGAGATATTAAAATTGGACCAATAAAGTCAACTTCTTGATTTGACAACTGTCTAACGGCTTCACCCTGAACTATACTATTTTCATTATCCAATAGATTGACCAGAATATCACGAGAGTCATTTCCTTTTATTTGCCCCAGAAGTTTAGCCAAAGCAAAACAAGGTTCTGGACTTTTATTATCAGCTATTTTCTTGAAGAGAGGGTTGAAAGTTTCATAAGATGAAAGGAAAAGCATCATTAAATATTGAGCAGACTTATCACTTGTTACATTTTTTTTGACTTTAGTCAATGTCTGATTATGAAAATCAGTTTTATCCTTTTGAGTTGTTGCATTCAGAAAACTTTCAAATTCTTTAAGTGAATAGAACTTCTGTTTACTGTAATAAGATGATTGAAGTAAATCATATTGGAGCTTTTTACCTTTCACCCTCAAATCTCCAGAAGTAGGAGACCAAACATAGTAAGCATTCCCTGCTTTTAATGCTTCAAAATATTCTGAGGATTCTGGCTCTTCCTTAATCTGTTCTGTCCAATATTCAAGAGCTCTTTCTGTGGGCTTGTAGAAATTCAGAAAGACAATATATTGTTCTCCCGAGCTCATTTTGTCAATAGGTCCATATCTATTGCTAAATCCTGAAATCCAGATTCCGTCTGTATTTAACTGCCCCTTATAGACTGTAAGAACTTTCGCCTTTGCCCGAAAGTCTCCATTGGAAGTGTACTCTACTAAAGCAATGACATCCGAACTATCAATCATTTCTTTCCACTCTGGGTCAATCCAACTGTCAGCTTTGACTTGAAGTGTCGAAAGGGTAAGAAGGAGAATTGTCAATATTGTGGTTAGTCGTTTCATTTTTTTGCATTACTCACAACGTTTGGAATAAAGATAGTACCTCCTGAGGTAACGAAGGGTATTAGCTTTATTTCTTGTTAGCAGCTGTATTCAGGGCTTAGATTGTTTGAACTCTTCATGAGCTTCACCAAGTTTCTTACATCTGTTTCTAATATCCATGATGTGAGCCAACAGTTTATCGCGCTCGTCTCCGTGGTCTTGTACGTTGGAAATGTAGTCGTGCCAAAGATTACAACTAATTGCTGTAGCGGATTCGATCATTTGTAGCGTGGGATATGTCCAATTTGCTTTTGGAAGAAACCCGTCTTCATATTCGTCCAAATGATGAATTATTAAATCCTGCCAATTTCCATGCACGGCATGACTTGCAGTTCCGTATATAAGAACATAGAAATCGGGATGAAGGATTTCCTTAATCTTTGCTTTAATCTTCGCATCCCACTTGATCGAGTTGTTTACTTGCTCAAATTCAAATTTAGAGATCTTGAATGTTTTAGTTATTGATTTAATCATTCGATCTTCGATTGCTTTCGATTGACCGGCATCGGAAACGTTCCGTTTTATTATTTCAATAAGATCTTTCTCAAGAACAAGGGATTTTTTAATGTAGTGTCGCGTAGTGTGTGCGTCCTTGTAGTTGATGAAGTATTTAAGGTTTACAAACGTTTCGGCTAAACAGCGAAATATGATTGTTGCAGTTTCAGTTCTTTTCTGCACGAATTGCTCCAGCAGAGCATTTGACAATTTTGTGTACCGAACTAAATTTCCAACGATTGGAGCCGTGTCCATATCAAATGGTATCGTATTTCCATCTTCATCTTTGTGAATTGAACAAGCAATTGGAGCGCCCAACACAGCGATTTCTTTAAACAACTCAACTCCTAAGAAGTTAAAGTCATCCTCAGAATCAAACAACCTAATCTTGTCTTCATCAATTTCTGTGCGAGGATTAGCTTGAGATAAATAATCAGGAAATTGTGCCATTGCTTTATTGCTGCTAACAAGTATGTAAACGCTATAGTTCTTTTCAGACACAAAAGAACTATAGCGTTTATTTCCCTAATGGGATCATGTCTAAATTTAAAGAATCCAAAGGACTCTGTATATTCTTAACATGATTGAATGTAACATGTGTGTATATTTTCGCTGTTTTACTACTGCTGTGCCTAAGCAACTGTGAATACGTCAGCAAGTCAAGGTCCTGTGCATGAAGTAAGGTTCCTGAAAGAATATTAGGAAGCAATTCAAAAGGCTCACTCGGCCAAGCTTATTATAGAAGTTCATATTCTTTGATGTTAATTGGCAATTCGTTTCCGAGGTTGTCCAATTCTAAAGGTAATGAAGAATAGCCAACTGGATTTATCCCTCTGTTTTAGCCTACAAATAGGCATTCAAAACTGTTGTTGCCTTTTTTAAGGTATATACCTTCTACTTTATTTACTACAAAATCCTGGATAAATGAATAATTGGCTGAGTGATTATTGACGTCAATTTGCTTGTCCACGTACATCTCCCGAATAATGTTGCCGTACTCTTATTCTCCCCAACAATTAGGACAAAACCCTTCTAGGGTCTTGTCTTTTGAAGACTCACTTGATTTTTAAAAAAGTTAGCTAGTAATTCAGTCTTTTATTAATAATGCTGCTAACGCTAAATCGTAGTTCGGTTCTTCAACCGTTTCAGCTACTTGTTCTGTATAAAGAACTTTTCCTTCTGGATCAACTACCACAATACACCTAGAATTTAAAC
>JBLIOB010000179.1:0-8541 GCA_047639575.1 Parvicellaceae bacterium | reverse complement strand
ATTGCCAAAGAAGCATGCTGGAGTGGGATTAGCGAGGAAGATCGGGATGGATGAAGCGGTACTTAGATATGCTGAATTAAATAAAAATGGAACTATCGCATGTTTGGATGCGGATAGTCTGGTACAAAAAAATTATCTCGTAGAAATAGAGCAATGTTTTCAAGAGGAACGCTTCGGATGCAACATTTATTTTGAGCACAATTTAGAAAGTGAAAATGAGCTTATTAATAAAGCGATTGTTGATTATGAATTATTTCTTAGATATTACAACCTAGCCCAAAACTATATTAATGTTCCTTATGCCCACTTTACTGTTGGTTCAAGCATGGCAGTTTCGTGCGAAGGTTATATCAAAGTAGGAGGGATGAACAAAAGAAAAGCAGGAGAGGATTTCTACTTTCTTCAAAAAATCATTCAGTTAGGAAATTTTAAGGAATTAACATCAACTAAAGTATATCCAAGTTCCCGAATTTCAGATCGGGTTCCATTTGGAACTGGAAAGGCCGTTCAGCAGTATTTGAATGAAAATCCAGAGGATTATTTATCCTATTCCTGGTCAATCTTTGAAATCCTAAAACCACTCATTGACGAACTCAGATGTTCTGAAATAGAACAATGGCCCCAAGAGATTGATGAATATTTTGGAGATAACTTTAAAGAATCTGCATCAAGAATTCTAATCAATTCAAATGGTCAGGAGAAGTATTGGCGCGGGTTGTTTCAATTGTTTAATGGATTTCAGATGCTTAAAGCGGTCCATTTACTTAGAGATAAATCGTTTCCAAACAGCTCTTTGAATGAACAGGTGAAAGAACTAATAAAGTCTTTAGATAATTCAATTGAAACGAAAGCCTTAACGAATAAAGATTTATTAAAGTTGTTAAGGGTAATTGATCTGACTAGGAAATATCGATCTAAGTTTTTATATTAGTTCCGCTAAAGAGATTTAGCAATTGTCTAATGAAAATTAGCTCTTAGGTTTTAGGTTACAAGAAAGGCGTTTCGATTATTCGAGACGCCTTTTTTAATTCTAACCAGATTAAGGTCTTTCATGGGATCGATCTTGGCAATTTCTGAATTTATATCCTTATGGTGCGTTATAAATTCAGAAGTAGATTCAAACAGTCTTAGAAGAACCAGAATAAAATTGACCCTTTTAAGTAAGAAAATAGATTGAGGTAAAAACTGGGCAAAAAAAATGCGCTTGGTTTCAAGCGCATTTCCTTATTTAGTTTCATTTTTATTCCTCTTCGGAAGCTGCTGCTTTTTTAGCTGCTGGCTTTTTTGCCGCTGCTTTTTTAGCTGGAGCTGCTTTTTTCTCTGCTGCTGGAGTAGCCTTCTTTGCTGCTGCCTTCTTGGGTGCAGCCTTCTTTGGAGCCGCTTTCTTCTTTTCAGCAGGAGCTACTTTTGCTGCAGACTTTTTCTTTCTGACAATCCCGTAGGTTCCCATTGATCTCTTTCCTTTCTTAGTCTTCTTGTCTCCTTTACCCATAATATTTTTTTAGTGCTTATTGTTATTCGCTCCGCTAAATTAGGAAAAACACCGACTAATCAAAGATTGTTTTTATTAACAAGATTTTCTTTGAGAAATCGATCTTTGATTTTATGTGAAGTTTTGACTGTTTTCATAGTCCATTCGAAGATCAAATCCATTTTTTCTTTATCAGTCAATTCAAAATTAACTTGTTCTTTTCTTAGTCTGTTTGCAATTTCCGATAGACATAATGCCGCAGATACGGAGATATTAAAACTCTCCATGAAACCATACATCGGAATTACGACTTGACCATCTGCAGCTTTTAAAGCATCATCAGTCAAACCAGTTAATTCTGTTCCAAACATTAAGGCCACTTTTTCATCCAACGGGATGTCGGAAACCGTATTCCTTTCCGTGTGAGGTGTTGTTGCGTAGACTTTGTACCCTTTACTTTTCAAGTGATTGATGCAATCAACAGTGTTATTTTCTTTTTCGGAATACTTATGAAGGTGAAGCCATTTCGTGCTTCCCATATCGATGTCCTTGTTTAATGTATACTCATTTCGGTTTTCAATAATATGGACATCCTGAATACCGAAGCAATCACAAGACCGCAGAACTGCACTTGCGTTGTGAGATTGGAATAAATCTTCGAGAACAACTGTTACATGCCTAGTTCTATTCCCTGCAATAGAAGTGAACCGTTCCTTTCTTTCTTCTGTAAGAAAGTCGAACATATAGTCATATAAGTCTCTTCTCATAAATTATAGGGTATAAAAAAACCCTTTCACCTGAGGCGAAAGGGTTCCTTAAAAACTAAGATATCTTAGTTTACTTTCTTTGAAAGATCTGCACCAGCTTTGAATCTGATTACGTTCTTTGCAGCTATTTGGATTTCTTTTCCAGTTTGTGGGTTTCTTCCTTTTCTTGCAGCTCTGTTAGATACTGAGAAAGATCCGAATCCTACTAGAGAAATTCTATCACCTTTTTTAAGTGCTTTTGTAGTTGTTTCACAAAATGCATCTAGTGCTCTTTTAGCGTCTGCTTTAGAAAGTCCTGAAGCTCCAGCCATTCCTTCGATTAATTCAGCTTTGTTCATAATATTTGTTTTTATTAGTTAATGAATAATTAATTCGTTTGTACTTGAACAAATATATATTTAAAACCAAGCCAGTCAAGGGGTTCAGGGGTAAATACCCTCATTTTGTTAATAAATACGGGGGTTTGTTAATAACGACCCCTCTGAAAGCCCCTATTTATAAGGGTTTTAGAGTTAATCCATACTTTTGAACACTCGATCGACTCCTAAAAATTGCGGAGATTGGACCGAAATCACCTTCAAAGTCCTCTTAGAAGTTACTTTAACACCATGCCAAGTGTCTTTAGGAATAGTTATTAAATCACCTTTTTTTATATCGATTGTATCTGAACCAACCGTCATTTCACCTTTTCCTTCTACAATATATACGTGTTCAGTATGATCTACATGTTTATGCAGCTTCACTTTTAATTTAATCCAAATAGCAAATGTTGTAGATAGGCTATCTGAGCTTAATTTTTTAACATGGATATTTTCGAAGTTGGTCGAGTCAGGATTTACGTCCTTGATTGTATTTGTCTGCGCAAAGAATATTAAAGGAAATAGGCCCAGTAGAACAAAGAATATTTTAATCAGGTTACTTTCCATTCATCGTTAATTTTAGATCCCCTTAAGTAGTCCTCAAGGTCCATTCTTCGTTTTCCTTGAAGCTGAAGCACCTTAATTGACAGGTATCCATCAGGACCGTATATATATAGGTATGATTTTCCGTCTGTCTTTATTGATCCTTTATCATGCTTATGCGTTTCTAATACTTTGTCTGCTCCAAATATTTTTAAAGTTAACGATGCACCAGATTCATCAATTAGATTAGTCCAAGCTGTTGGGAATGGATTCATTCCACGAACTAAATTGAAAATTACATTGATAGATTCGTTCCAGTTAATCTCACAGTCAGGTTTAAATATTTTAGGAGCGCTCTTCAGTTCACCTACGTTCATTTCTGTTTGAGGGGTAGATGGAACCGTACCGCTTTCTATTGCATCATACGTCTTATTGATTAACTCAGACCCTATATGCATCAGCTCATCATGCAACTCTCCGGCTGTCATCGTTTCTGAAATAGCAGTTTCTTGCTGAAAGATGACATCTCCAGTATCAATTTGATGCTGAAGGAAGAATGTAGTAACGCCAGATTTCTTTTCTCCATTTAAAATAGCCCAATTAATAGGTGCGGCTCCTCTATAATGAGGAAGAAGCGAAGCGTGCAAATTAACAGATCCTTTTGGTGGCATGTTCCAAACAGATTCAGGTAGCATTCTAAAAGCGACTATGATTTGTATATCAGCTTTTAATGCACGTAATTCAGATTGAAATCCTTCATCTTTCAAATTGACGGGTTGGAGCGTAGTTAGCTCGTTAGCGTCCGAATATTTTTTAACGGCAGACTGATTGATCTTTTGCCCTCTTCCAGATGGTCGGTCAGGGGAGGTTACTACTCCCACAATGTTGACATTATGTTTTAGCAGACCATCTAATATAGTGACTGCAAAATCTGGAGTACCCATGAATATTACGCTTAGCTTATCCATCAATCCACTTGAATTGCAAGTCCTTTTAAATATTCACTTTCTGGGTGAAACACATTAATAGGATGATCTGCAGGTTGGTGCAGTTGGTGCAATATTCTTATTTTACGCTTTGCTGATATTGCTGCTGCAGCAATCGTATGTCGGAATAGTTCTTTATCTACTACTTGACTGCAAGAGAACGTGAAAATAATTCCTCCTGGTTTGATTTGTTCTATCGCCCGAGCATTTAATCTTTTATAACCTTGCACAGCCTTATGTCTAGCATCCCTATGCTTAGCGAACGCTGGCGGATCTAAAATGATAATATCATAATCATCATCCAAGTTTTTAATAAACTCCATTGCGTCTGCCTTTATCGATTTATGTCTTGCAGCATGCTCTGGATAATAGGCTACATTCTCATCAACCAAGTCCATTGCTTTTTGAGAGCTGTCTAAAGAATCCACTTGACTGGCACCTGCAGTTAAAGCGAATATTGAAAATCCTCCTGAATAGCAAAATGTATTAAGTACTTTTTTCCCTTTAGCATATTCGCCAATTAATCTTCTGTTTTCTCTTTGGTCAATAAAGAAGCCCGTTTTCTGACCGGTAACCCAATTGACAAAAAAGTGATTTCCATATTCGCTTCCTTCCAGTTTCGCAACGTCTTCTCCATGAACGTAACCGTTTTCAATAGTTGCTGAATATTCTTTAGGCAAAGTCTCAGCACTTTTATCGTAAATCGATTTTACCATTCCGTTCGTACAGTTCAGCAGCGCGTCACATATCATAGTTACTGATTTGTGCATGCCTATACTGTGGCATTGAACCACTGCTGTTCCATTATAGAAATCCACAATTAATCCTGGAAGGTGATCACCTTCAGCGTGAACAAGTCTGAATATATCGGAGCCCTCTTTATCTATAAACCCAATATTCTTTCTCGTATTATAAGCTGCGGTAATTCTTGAATTCCAAAAATCTTGATTGATATTTTCGAATTCAAAAGACAGCATACGAGCCGCAATTGAGCCAAGTGAATAATGGGCTTTCCCTAAAATTCGTTCCTTGTTGTTTAACACGGTTACTACATCTCCTTCTTGAAGACCGTTACTGTGGGTTTTAATTGCGCCTGAAAAGATCCAAGGATGAAATCGTTGTAAAGATTTTTCCTTGGTAGGCTTGAGTTGTATGAATTTGTCAATCATCGCTGCAATATTACTCAAAATCACTGGTTCTATTTGAATCTTTCTTAAGTTTACGCCCATGAAACGAATCGTATTACTAATAGCAGTGGTTGCTTTGTTTACTCAATGTGGAGGGATAGAAGAACAGACAAAGAATAAAGTTGCAATTGAAGAATTGCTGACAGAATTCGAAGCGTGTAAAGAAGCGTCAAAAGAGAGAAAAGCTTGTAAGCATTTTATTGCTGAAGCTATTTGTAAATACAATGGAATTTCTGATTTCGAAAAAGATGAAGGTGGTTACTTGGAGTACGATGATTTGTTTGTTGCAATTGTTGATAGCCCGTATTGGGAATTTCTAGGAGATGCAAACGATCAAAAGACATTGGATGATGCTCAATCATTAGCGGATAGAGGCTTTCCAGTTGTATGCGTGGATGCTGAAGGAGATAACCATTTTACAGTGCTTATTGTTACAGGAGAAATGTCTAAGTCTAATAAGTGGGGATTGAACTGCCCTAATTCAGCTGCTTTCTTTCCGTTGAAAAGACCAGAATCATATATCAATAAAACTCTTAATTACGCTTGGAAAAAGCCAAAGGGATTAGAGCTCTACGTAAAAAGATAATTTTCACGACTATTTACCAACTTTGTACTTTCTCTTTAATTGAATAAAATGCTTTTCTAGTTTTTTATCTTCAATTTCATATGGATTCACTTTAGCAAGTATTCGCTTGATTTTATCAACGTCTACATTATTCATTGATTCTAAATTTTCAATTTGCTCGGCCTTTAGCCGGAAGGATTTTTCTTGAGAGTTTAAATGCTTCATTCTCAAGTCATAAAGTCGGTTCACATCTCTTTCAAAAAGCGGTTTGAAGCCATATGTTAATGCGTGAATGTGCACAATATGACCTGCTAAAGGCCAATTTTTACTATCAATTAAAGCTGATAACGTATCAAGGTATTTGATGCTATCAATTGATGGCCATTCGATAACGTTAAATTTGGTTGAGAATACAGATGAATCAGCTCGCTTAATGCTCTTAATACTGTCGAAAGGAATTAGGACTTTCATCCTCTTGGTTACAAGAACCATCCACTTCGATTTTAAGTCTGGGTTTTCTTTTATAATTTGACCAATCCGGTAATCTACATAGTGATAAGATAATTCCGAGGCACTGCCGTACCAGCCCAAAGCACATTTATTATTATCAGCAAAAAAGCAAGAATCAGCTTTTATCATTTTGCTTATTTCATCCTTAAATTGGCTTTGAAAAAGGAGGGAGCTATCAATTTGAAAAATCTTGATATCCAGGTGGTACTGATCGCTAGAATCTAAACTACTTGCAATTGAGAAATAGTACCTCGCTTGCTCTAAATTACCTTCAACGTGTAATTTATTTGCCTTCTTTAGAACAGACGAGAGGTCCTGGCTATAAAACCCAATAGGTGATAGAAATAGCATGAAGATTATTATTCGAGACATAACCTATTTAGTTGATCTAATTTAAGTTGTTTATTATCAAGCAACCATTGTACCACGTTCACCAAGAAATCTGGATTATCTGTTGAGTTTATTTTGATTTGTAAATCCTTTAAAGAAATCGGTTCATTTTTAACAATTGCTTTTATCTCATTCTTGGCTAAGTCGAAATCTTTGGAAAGGGCAATTGGACTAAAGGTCAAGCATAAATCACATACGCCACAGGCGGTAGCCTTAGTTTCACCAAAATAAGATAGAAGGTCTATACTACGACAACCTTGGTCTTTACTTATAAACGCTATAACTGAATCCATTTTATCATGAGCCCGCTTTTTTCGGTTTACATAAGTTCCTGGTTCAAAATATAGTTTGTCGATGTCCATTCTAGCCAAAGTGAAAGTGATTTGAGGGTCTTTGGATTGTTTTTTATAACTGAGTACATCTAGCTTATCGAGAAAGTCCAGTTTTTTCTCTAATTCAGTTCGGCTAATTTTTAAAGATTTAGATAAAAATGCTTCCTGTACTTTTATGTCTCCTTCTGTAATTCGATTGTAGTTTCTAAGAATCAAATGCAACAGCTCTTTATGATTTGCATTGTTTTCCGAAAAATTCAATAATTCCTCATGACTCATTTTAATCCTCAAGGTTGAAGGGGAAAATGCAGATTGAGATAATGCAATGTAATTGTTAAGCTCTAATATTTTCATGGCACTGTACACCACATTTAATTTGACGGATACATGTTCTGCTAATTCGAAAAGGTTGATTCCAAAGGTCTCTTCTAATCCAGAACCTATCGCTAGCTGCAATTTGTTGCATATTCCTTGATACACCTCACGGACCACATTTAACGGAGGAAATGAAGCTTCAATTCTTTCTTTTAAACTAATGACATCGCTTTGGTGAAGGAAGGATATAGCTTCTGCACTTTGTTCATCTCGTCCAGCTCGTCCAGCTTCCTGAAAGTAGGCTTCTAAATTATCTGGCAAATCAAGGTGAATTACAGATCGAACATCAGGTTTATCGATGCCCATTCCAAATGCATTGGTAGAGCAAATAATGCGCGTCTCGTTATTGATCCAATCATCTTGTCTTTTTCCACGTACATCAGAACTAAGGCCCGCATGGTAAAAACTTGAAGAGATCCCATTCTTATTAAGGAAATCAGAGAATTCTTTTGTCCTTAATCTGCTTCTTAAATAGATGACGCTACTTCCATTGTTTTGATGCAAGTATTGCAACAATCGATCTCTTTTCGATTCCGTAAATTCAATTTTGTAGGCCAGATTTGAACGCTCAAAACTCTTCTGCATTAAATTAGGAGCGTTAAAATTCAACTTTTCCTGTATGTCTACAGCTACTTCTGGTGTGGCTGTGGCTGTAAGTGCCAGAAACGGAACATTAAAGCCTAAATTCTCCCTTAGTTCTGAAATCTTTAAATAATTCGGTCTGAAATCATAACCCCATTGGGAGATGCAATGTGCTTCATCAACTGCAATTAGGGAGACATTCATTTTCTTTAAACGCTCTTGGAATAGAGTAGTTTTAAGTCGCTCAGGGGAGATGTATAACATCTTTACCTTGCCGTAAATGGCATTGTCCAAAATTCGATCTATAGTGTTGTAATGCATTCCAGAGTAAAGGGCCTCCGCTTCAATTCCTTTAGACTTCAATGATTCTACCTGATCTTTCATCAGAGCTATCAATGGTGAAATTACTAAGGTGATGCCATCCTTGATTAATGCGGGGATTTGAAAGCACACCGATTTACCTCCACCAGTAGG
>JBLIOB010000178.1:0-8567 GCA_047639575.1 Parvicellaceae bacterium | reverse complement strand
CGGTTGCTGCGCAAAGTGCAGAGGTTAATGCGGAATCTATCCCGCCAGATATCCCCACCACAAAGCCCTTTGTGCCATTGTTGTCAGAATAACCTGACAACCATTTAGAAATATGTTGATTTACACTTTTTAAATCCATACGGCAATAAAAAAACCCTCAACTTAATAAAGTCAAGGGTTTAAAAATATCATTTATAGCGTTCTAATCCTACTAGAACTGTATTCCCACTTTCAATCCAATTCCGAAAGAATTAAATTTTTGTGGAGTATAAGGAGTTGCATCTCCTTCAGCTCTACGATCATTCAAGTTATATTCGATCAATTGCTTTGAAGTGTTTTTAACAGAGTTTAAAAATCCCCAATGAACGTTTGCTTGGAAAAATACTGAAGTTGATCCAGATAAATTGTATTCTGCTCCTCCGCCTACATTTAATCCGACAATTAACGGCTGCATTTCACTTTTAATATTCACATCAGTAATATTTGGAGCGTTGGCCGTATTAGTAGCATTTACACCCTCGTCATCGGCTCGTCCTTTCGTGTTAATTGACAAGTCAATTCCAAATTGACCGTAGTAAGTCATTGCTCCAATTTCTTTTGTTTTCATTTTCAGAGTAAAAGGAATCTGAACATATTGCGCTCTAAACGCTCTCTGATTAAGAAGAATAAATTCTGCCGATGAATCCACGCTTGCATAGGAGCCATCTGTCTCAATAATGGCATCATCATAAAGTAAATACCCAATAGAATCAGAAGGGTTTTCCAAATATGAAATTACTCCACCGCCACCACCTAGGCCTATTCCGGTCGAAAGCCAGACGTTTCCTCCTAATTTAAAGTCAGTAACCAGTCCAAATGCAAATTTCATTGGACTTTTTACGCTAGCAAAATCTTTGGATTCTGCTGGGGAATACCAGTTAATTGAAGGCTCTAACGCCATTCCAAATTTAAATTTCTTATCATCTTGCGATAATGCAGTGTTGCCAATGCTTATTATCATTAATGCAAGTAGTACTAGTACAGTCTTTTTCATATTTTTGATGATTAATTGCGTTACAAACATAAACAAAATGTATGCAAAAATCAGACCGTAACGAAGTCAATTACTTAAGTTAGATAGATTATGAAGTTGAATGCAATAAAAATCTTTACAGTAATAGTGGTTTCATTGTTATTTGGATGCACAAGCGATCCGCTAATAGTGGATGTATCTGACCAGAATGTGGAGGTTAATCTGAAAAGAATGGAGCAAGAGCTGTCAATTGATTCAGGCTCAGTGAAAGAAGCTAAAGAGCTAAGTGATAAGTTGTTATCAGAATACGGTGTGTTGTATGAACTATACATTACTAAATTTCTTCAAGAAGGTTCTGCTCATGATCCAATGATTGGTGAGTATCTAATGAGAAGAGGTCAAACAGATCCGCTTATGATTGAAGTGCTGCCGAAAATTCAATCAAAGTTTGCAGATTTTTCTACTCATAAAGCGGCCATTGAAGAGGGCTTAAAACATTGTAAGTATTACTTTCCTGATTCTTCACTGCCGGATAATATTGTTACTTTTTTCTCCTACTTCAACGCACCTGCAATGGTGGTTAATAATGATTTATGTATTAGCATAGAGATGTATCTGGGTCCTGAAGATGAAAGCGTATTAAAATTACCTATTCAAGATTTCCCTCAATTTTTTAAGAATAAATTAGACGAAAAATACTTGGTTGGAAACGCAATGAAAGCATGGCTTTTAGAACGGTTTTATAATCATACTGGAAATGAGTTGTTAGACAAAATGATCGCGGCTGGGAAGATTATGTATTTAATGGATGCCACGCTACCTGAAGTGTCTGATGAAATAAAAATGGGTTATTCAGAAAAAGAAATTCAATGGGCTCAAACCAACGAAGTTATGGTTTGGGAACAGATGGTAGTTCAAGAGATATTGTATTCAAAAGACGATGTGCTAGAAGCCAGTTGGATAAATGATGGACCTAATACCAAAGGTTTGCCTGGTGATTCTCCATCCAAAATGGGTGTATGGATGGGCTGGCAGATGGTAAAGGATTTCATGATTGCTAATCCAGCTACTACACTAACGGATCTCGTGAATGAGCCGAACGCAAAAAGAATATTAAAACATTACGACTCAAAAAATTAAAAAATAAAAAATGTCGAAAAATTCAGAGATAAAAATTAACGTAGAGCTAGATGATAATAACGTGCCAGTCGCGATCGATTGGTCAGCTAGTGATGCTGGTGAAGATGGAGCTAGAGCGTCAAAGGCGATGATGATGGCGATGTGGGATGAGAAAGATCAGACCACAATGAGAATGGATTTATGGACTACTGAAATGAAAGTTGATGAAATGAAAAAGTTCTACCATCAATGCTTTGTTTCCATGTCAGAAAGTTTTGAAAAGGCAACTGGAGAAGATGGTATGGCCGAGGCTATGAGAGATTTTGCTGATTTCTTTGGGGAGAAACTTGGGATCCTTAAGTCTACCGGCAAGTTTGATAAATAACAAGCGTATTTAAAATACTTCGTTAGTTTCAGCGATGAACTCAAGAAGCGGCTCTTTGCCAAATTTTGAAACTGCCGAGGTGCTGAAATTTTTAGGCATTTGTTCCCATGTTTTAAGCATTTCTTTTTCGTAAGTTTTTATTTGTTTATTCATGTCCTTGCTGGCACGCTTATCGATTTTGGTGAACACCATTACGAATGCAATTTGGTTAGTGGCTAGCCATTCCATGAATTCTAAGTCAATTTTTTGAGGAGGAATTCTGGAATCAATAAGTACAAAGACGCCCATCAAATTGGCTCTTCTTTTAATATACTGAAAGGTAAAGCTGTGCCACTTATTTCTATCTTTTTTAGAAATCTTGGCATAACCGTATCCAGGAAGATCAACTAGATACCATTCTTCATTAATTAAAAAATGATTAATTAATTGCGTCTTTCCTGGCGTGCTGGAAATCTTGGCCAGCTTGGTTCGGTCACATAACATATTAATAAGCGAACTTTTACCAACATTCGATCTCCCGATAAACGCATACTCTGGTCGGTCGCCTTCAGGTAGTTTTGAAATGTCAGTATTGCTGACAACGAATGATGCTGTATTGATTTCCATGCTGCGAAATTACAAGAAGTAGGTGAATCGAGAGGTTAAATTATTTTAAAGTAAGATGTCGCTCAGATTTAGCTGGGTAGATGTCAGCAATCGTCACTAGAATTCCAGTTTCTTCAACGTTTCCAAATTCAACATTGACACAGGTTCCAAAAGTCTTCATAGTTGAAGACAGCGCCATGTATTGGCTAATTAATGGCGGGACTGATTCACCTCTGGCACGAGCAAACCTTGAAAGAAGTTTATAGGCTTCAGAAAATCCAAGGCCGTCAATCATACCAATGAATTTTTCATTATTCGTTCGAAAATTGAGAGGTACTTTAGGTGTTACAAGGCCTTTATTATCAGGGAAATAGTGATTCATTGAAGAAAGTAGTGCGTTTCTAGCTTCTACATCATAAGTAGGGTACATGGTTACTTTTCCAAAGAAATATTTTACATGATCAAAATTCAGTATAAGAGCACCAAGTCCGTCCCAAAGGTTATCTAAAGCGAACAATCCTTTTCTAGGGTTTTGCGTTGGCTGAAATGCGGGTTGCACCCAAGATCTGCCAAGTTCTATTGTGTGAGGAAGGTATTCTTCAATGAATTGATCAGAAAAATTGAAATAATGGGCTGTTGATAAGTGAGAATCGTAAAGCTTGTTAGCGACAACTTTCGCACAGTCAATAAACCGATATCCTCCAATAATTTCTTCGTCCTCATGTGAATAAACGATCAGCTGTTCGTAGCAAATTTCAGACGTGTCAGCCTCATCTATATCAACAGGGTTTCCAGTTCCGCCACCAGCGTGCGCAAAAGATAATTCTCTTAATCGGCCAATTTCTTGCATCACATTTGGTGAGTTGTGATGATTGACAATGTAAATGTCATTATCAAGCTTGTTCGTCTTTCTCACCCAACGATCTTTGTTGAGCTCAGCTTTAAGAACAGCGCGATCTACCGGAGGGATAATATAACTTAAGTCTTCACTCATTTAACTTTATCTTCTTTCTGTTCTAGTTCGTAAACTTTCTCCTTTACCCATTGAGCCCATTCAATATCCTTTTTAGATTTATCGAAAGTGCTTGCTGGAATAGGCTTTCCGTAGGTGATTGTTATCTCCGCATTCTTTTGCTTGAATAATTCGTCCGCTAAATATAACATCTCTATGTTCATTTTCACGCCTATTGCGGATCGGAAATTGGCCAAATTGTAAAAGAATTGTGTTAATCGTCCGTCAAGATGAATCGGGACCACTGGTTTGTTGAATTTTTTTGCTCTAGAAATGAACGCTTTTTTCCACTCTAGGTCCCTAACTTTTTTATTTTTTCTGCGGCTTACAAGCCCTGCTGGGAAGATAAATATTGCTTGCTCTGACGCGAAAAGTTCATCAATAGCTTGCAGAGATTCTTTGGTTTTAGCCCCGTGCTTATTTACTCCAGCAAAAATGCCATTCAGATTCGTTAAGTTTAATAAAATGTCATTTACTATGAACTTCACATCTTTGCGGTATGCTGAAATCGAATCAATAATCGAAAGGGCATCCATTCCTCCTAAAGGGTGGTTCACAACAAAAATTGCTCCTCCTTCCAATGGAATATTTTCCGTTCCAATACTGTCGATTTTAATGTTCCACATTTTAATCCCTTCCTTACAGAATTCATAATCGTGGAGATCTTTCATTTCTTCCAGGTGCATGTTCACCTCTTCTTGGTGAAGCTTCCTTTTTAAATAATTAATTAAAAACCGAGGGGTCCATTTAAGGGCCTTTGGATTTTTGCTGGCGATTAATCGCTCAACATCGATGAATTTTTCATTTTTTTCCTCCATGGTCGGTTCTTTCAATAATTACTGGTCTTTTTCCGGGGTAATTATAAAGATATAAGAAAGGCTGTATTAATGTTTAACAGCTAAGTCGCTTCTAATGTTCTGGCTTTCAGAAGTATTTGATTATATCGCTGCGATCATCGCTGACAGGTGCTTTTCTAGTCTCGAATTTACTAAAAACGAAAGTGAATTTCTAATTCTTTCAAAAGGGTATTTAACAATTGATTGTGAATTCAGTTTTCCACTTTTTCCCACCAATTTAATTACAGTAATTATGCGCTGTATGTATTGATTAATATGGCAATTGCAAATTTGTTGTAACTTGCAGTTGTTACTAAACGTTCAAAGTTATCCACAAAGTGTCACAAGGTGGTATTTTGTGGGAGAATTTTAGATATTTTTACGGCTATTAAGTACACGCGCGATTAATGAGCAACGAAACAAGTTTCATAGGAGAGTACAATTGTAAGCTCGATGCTAAGGGGAGGTTAAGTCTTCCTTCTGGCTTGAGGAAGCAGTTGGATCCAATGGACCAAGAACAGTTTGTGGTCAATCGTGGGCTTAGTGGTAATCTTAATCTTTATCCGATGAGTGAATGGATGAGGGTGATGGAAAAGCTTAGAAAGCTTAACCGGTTTAAGGCGAAAAATCTAAAATTCGTACGAATGTTTCAACAAGGAGCTATCAAAATTTCGATCGATTCTAACGGTCGAATTTTGATTCCAAAAGCTCTAGTGCAGCATGCTGGTATCTCAAAAGAGATTGTTCTGTCAGCCAATATCGATCAGTTTGAAGTGTGGGATAAGAAAGCCTACGACAAATTAATGAGAGAAGATTGGAATGAATTCGCTGATTTGGCGGAGGAAGTGATGGGGAATCTTGGTGGAGATGACGAATAGTCAAAACTACCATATACCAGTTCTTTTACATGATGCAGTAAACGGCTTAAATATAAAATCAGACGGTTGTTATGTGGATGTCACCTTTGGTGGCGGAGGACATGCGAAGGAGGTTCTTAATAAGTTGACTACAGGAAAACTAGTTGGGTTCGATCAAGATCCGGACGCGATTCAAAATATTCCAGAATCTGAGAACTTCATTTTTGTTCCTCAGAACTTCAGGTTTATAAGGAATCATCTGCGTATGCAGCGCCTGGATCCAGTTGATGGAATATTAGCGGATCTCGGTGTTTCTTCTTGGCAATTCGATCAAGGAGAGCGTGGGTTCTCTTTTCGATTCGAAGGTCCATTAGATATGAGAATGTCTCAAACTGGAGAGTTGACAGCGGCCAAAATTATCAACTCGTATGATGTTGATCGATTGACGAAGGTTTTTCGAGAGTACGGTGAGATTAACGAAGCCTATTCGCTAGCTAGAAAACTAGAAATGATGCGGGTTGAAAAGTCTTTCACATTGATAGAGGATTTGGATCAGGTCCTAGAGGGAATGAATCACAACGGTAAAAAAGCACAATTCAAAGCTAAGGTGTTTCAAGCGCTTAGGATTGAGGTGAATGAAGAGATTCAGGTGATTAAGGAGATGTTAGAGTCGGCCGTTGAAGTTTTAAAACCAGGAGGAAGATTAGTGGTGATTTCATACCACTCTCTTGAAGATAGGTTGGTGAAGAATTTTATAAAAAAAGGAAAGTTTGAAGGAGAGCTCGAAAAGGATTTTTTCGGAAATCCAATTCGACCTTTAAAACAAATAACCAGAAAGCCAATACTGCCTTCTGAAGAGGAGATTGAGAATAATCCAAGAGCAAGAAGCGCAAAGCTTCGGGTCGCGGAAAAAATATAAGAGCAAGAACTTCTGTTGGAGATCCAAAGAAGTGAATTAGTTGATGGGCAAGAAGAAAGACATAAAAGAGCAAAAAGGAAAAGGGTTGGATTCGAGAGAGTCTAAGAAGGGTGACGCGTCTAAAAAACGAAAATTCTCGATTATAAGGCCGATTAAGGGGTTTGTGTCTGGGGACTTTTTGAAGAGTGGTTATGTGGAGCGAAACCTACCGTTTTTAGGGTTCTTGGCTGCTTTGATGTTGTTCTATATCGGTTACCAATATTATGTAGATAACACAGTGAGAGATCAAGCGAGAGAGGATCGTCAGCAGGCGGAACTTTATTCTAAGCTGCAATCTGTTAAGGAAGAATTTAATACCCATAGCCTACAGAGTACGGTTGCTGAGGCTACGGCCGAAATAGGAATGTTTGAATCTATTGACCCTCCAACTGTAATAGCGGTTGGGGATAGTGAAATAAGTGAATGAGTAAGGATAAGACCATATTAGTAAGGATTTATGTAGTCTACATTGTGATAGCCCTGTTCGGTATGGGGATACTCGCAAAGCTTTTTCATGTTCAATTTGCTCATAGTGCAGATTTTGAAGAGATCACGCAACAACAGATCTATGAAAGAAGGACTATTAAAGCTCCTAAAGGGAATGTTTATGCATCTGATGAGCAGAAAAGAACTTTAGCCATATCTGTTCCACGATACAATGTAGCAATGGACCCATATTGTGTTGGTCAATCTACTTGGGATGAAGGGATAGATTCGCTAGCATTTCATTTGTCTCAGAGTTTCCCAAGAAGAGACCAGAGTGAATGGTCGAGCTTCTTGACTTATCGAAGAGAACATAAGATGATGTACGCGATGATTGAGGATTCCGTAACCTATTCAGAGCTTCAAGAAATAAAGGCGTTTCCAATTTTTAGAAGAGGTCAGTTTAAGGGTGGTCTGGTGGCTACTTTAGGAAGTCATCGAATAAAGCCGTACGGAGCATTGGCTGATAGAACCATCGGTAAGGTCAAAGAAGTGGCGGGTGAAGATTCTCTGTATGTTGGGTTAGAGGGGGCTTATCGTGATCAATTGCTAGGTCGAGACGGTCAAACCTTGATGAAGAAAATTGGAGGGAATCAATGGAAACCTGTGCATGATGAGTTTTCAGTTGACGCAATCAATGGGCATGATATTTACACAACTATAGACGTAAATATTCAGGATGTTGCTCATTCTGCTTTGATGCGACAGCTTGAAGAGCAGCAAGCTGCTCGTGGTTGTGCAATCTTGATGGAAGTTGAGACTGGTCATGTGAAGGCGATCGTGAACTTGGAAAGAAATAGTAAAGGGAATTATACAGAAAGATTGAATCAAGCCATCGGTAGAAGGTCTGAGCCAGGGTCTACTTTCAAATTAGCATCGTTGATGGTGGCGATTGATCAAGGAAAAGTTAGAATCACAGACACCGTTAATGCAGTTGGTAAATATCATTTTTACGATAAGACCTTGAAAGACTCAAGGTCTTGGGGTTACGGAAGGATAACGCTGGCAAGAGCATTTGAAGTTTCGTCCAATGTAATCGCGAAAGTTATAAATGATAATTATCAGGAGAATCCTCAGCAGTTTGTTGATGGGTTGAATGCTATTGGATTGAATGATAAGCTTGGTGTCGAGATCATCGGTGAGCGAAGTCCTTATATAAAGAATGCTGATCAGGCAGATTGGTCAGGTATAACCTTGCCCTGGATGGCTATTGGGTATGAGTTAGAGCAAACGCCACTGCAAACATTGGCTTTTTATAATGCGGTTGCCAATAATGGTAAAATGGTCAAGCCTCAATTTGTAACTGAGATTAGAGATGGT
>JBLIOB010000177.1:0-8602 GCA_047639575.1 Parvicellaceae bacterium | reverse complement strand
TTTAATTAATCTTTTTTGAAACTTTAATTTGAATGGTCTCGTTAACGGTCCAAGTTTTGCGTAAAGAGCAATACTGTAAATAAATTTTAACCTTGTCAACAGATATCTGTGGACAAGGTGCATAACCACTAAATCGAATACACGATTTAATTATTAGATTTGGTTAATTACATTTTAATAAAACGTTAAATTAAAATAAACAATTATGAAAAAGAAAGTAATCTTACTTGCTGCGATGTTTGCTGGAGCGACTTGTTTTGCTCAAGACTTAACATCTAAAAAAGGAGAAACTATTTTACCAGAAGCTGATGACTGGGCTATCACTTTAGATGCTGCCCCGTTTTTAGATTTCGCTGGTGGATTTTTAGGCGGTAACGCTTCATCACCTGCTGTAAACTATGCACAAAATCAAGCATGGCACATCAAAGGGAAAATGTTCGTTGATGCAACTACAGCTTATAGAGTAGGAATTAGACTTGGGTTTGGTTCAGACAAAACAACTTCAAGTATCGGATCATCGACTGTAACAACTGCGCCAGTTTGGCCAGCGTTACCTACAATGGTTGAAGATGTACAATCTCAAGGAGCAACTAACGTTGTTGTTACAGGTGGTATGGAAATGAGAAGAGGTAAAGGTCGTCTTCAAGGTTTCTATGGTGCTGAATTGTTCATCTCTATGGCTAACACTAGAGACAAGTATACTTATGGTAACACATTGGATGCTCCAGGTTTAGCTTTAGGTTTCACTACTGATTTTGGTTCGAACACAGGTGTTGATCCATTTTATGGTAATGGTGCAAGAATGACAGAATCTAAAACTTCATCTTTCGGATTAGGTTTAAGAGGATTTATCGGAGCTGAATATTTTATCTTCGCTAAAATGTCTATCGGTGCTGAGCTAGGATGGGGATTAGGAGTTTCTTCTGGATCTTCTTCTGAAACTTGGGAAGGTACTGACGGTGTTGCTCTTGGTACTATCGTTGACGAAACGGCTAACAAATCTAACGGTTTCGGTCTTGATACTGACATCGCTAATAATGCAGCTGGTGTAGGATCATTAAACATCACTTTCCACTTCTAGTAAGTAGAAATAATATTAAAAAAGCCTGTTCATCTTTGATGAACAGGCTTTTTTTTTATTTAATTGCCCATCCCGACCGTTGTAATTGTCAAAACAAATATCATTGTTCGAGGCCAGCCTTCTCTATAGGATGGGAAAGTAACGGAAGGTAGGCTTTCTGTTGGCTGTCAGAAATGTATAATGGTTAAAAGCCTGGATGGGTTTTAAAGGCAAACAAAATCTAGTAGTAATACTTAATGTATGTCTAGCAAGGCTATTATCTGAAATCTTTTTTGATTCGATCCAACGTTCTTTTATTGTCCCGATCCTTAAGCGTTTCTCGCTTATCGTGTAACTTCTTTCCTTGAGCTAATGCTATTCTTAACTTTGCTAACCCTTTTTCATTAATGAATAGACTAAGGGCAACTAGCGTAAGTCCCTTCGTTTTCAATTTTTTACTAATCTTGTCAATTTCTGTTCGGTTCAAAAGTAATTTTCTATCTCTACGTACTTCGTGATTGAAATGGCCTCCGTTTTCGTATTCATCTACATAGGAGTTTCTGAGGTAAGCTTCTTCTTTGTGGACAATGCAATAAGATTCACCAATACTAGCCTTTCCTTCTCGAATTGACTTGATCTCGGTACCCGTAAGCTGCATTCCAGCTACGAATTCATCTAGAATGAGATACTCGAAACGCGCTTTTTTATTTTTAATATTTATCTTTTGTTGAGACACAGTCAGCTAAATTAAAGAATTACGGAAGGCGAGCAAATTGGAAGGCAGAAGATTTGCAGTTTTATCCTAGAACAACGTCTAATACCATCATCAACACAAATCCAATTATAAAGCCCATCGTAGCAATATCTGTGTATTTGTCCCTTTGAGTTTCTGGAATTACCTCTTCTACAACAACATAAATCATCGCACCTGCCGCAAATGACAATGCGTAAGGTAGAATTGGTTCGAATGATGTTACTGCCCATGCGCCAATAACCCCAGCAATCGGTTCTACAATTGCGGATAATTGACCGTAGAAAAAACTCTTTTTACGGGATACTCCTTGTCTTCTAAGTGGCATAGCCACGGCTATTCCTTCTGGAAAATTTTGAATCGCAATGCCAATAGTTATAATCACGGCTGTAGATATTTCAGTAACATCTCCTCCTGCGGCCCCAAAAATTACACCAACTGCAAGTCCTTCAGGTATATTATGCAGGGTAATTGCAAGTACTAAAAGGGTGGTACTATGCCAATCGGTTTTAATTCCTTCTTTTTCGTCCTCTCCAAAATTGATATGCAAGTGAGGAGTCAATTTGTCTAGTCCATAAAGGAAGAAAGCGCCAATCAAGAATCCAATGGCTGCAGGCATTACTTCCCAGCCATTTGTCATTCCCATGCCTTTGGCTTGATCAATTGCAGGAATAAGTAATCCAAAGCAACTGGCAGCGACCATTACTCCACCAGTAAAGCCAAGCATACCATCTAATACTGATCTTCTTAATTCCTTGAATAAGAAAACTAAAGCCGCACCTGCCGCTGTAACGAGCCATGTAAAAGTTGTAGCGACTAAGGCTGCAACTACTGGGTGTAAGCTGGCAAACCACTCGTATAACTCTTCCATTAGGCTGGTTTCACGATTAAATTTTCAGCTACACGATGAGAAATGTTCTTTTCCTCGTTGTTTACAACGATCGTGTAGGAATGGTCAAATTCGAAGTAATTCTTGACTTCTATCGTTGTCCCAAGTTTTAAGCTATTAGACTCTAAGTGTTGCAAAAACATACTAGATGAATCTGCTACCCCAACTAGCGTGCACGATTGATTGGATACCAACGTAGATAAAAGGACTGTTTTCCGTTCGTCTTCTATTTCTCCCAATTTATTTGGAATTGGGTCACCATGCGGATCAAACTTTGGGTTTTCCAAGAAATCATCTAATCGATCAGTGAGTTCCGGACTTTGAATATGTTCAAGCTGTTCAGCTATATCATGTACTTCATCCCAGTTGAAATTTAATTGTTCAACCAAGAATACTTCCCATAACCGATGTTTTCTTATAGTGGCGATGGCTATTTTAGAACCTTCCTCAGTTAATGTAACACCGTAGTATTTCTTATAGGTAACCAGGCCTTTGTCAGATAATTTATTCATCATGTCCGTGACGCTGGAAGCCTTTGTTTCTAGGGATTTAGCAATAGAATTGGTGCTTACTCCTTTATCTGAATCATCTGATAGTGAAAAGATAGATTTCAGGTAATTTTCTTCTGTATGATTAATGAAATGCCTCATCTGCATGGCGAATTTAAAAAAAATTAGTATTTACCAACTTAATATTTAGACTTATCTAAAAATTTTATGTACCGAGTAACAATAGGATGTTTAAGCTTATCGACACGGATTTCTGAAACATTAACAAGGATTTTAATCCGTAGCCATAATAAATCAGTAAACTTGTTTTAGTAAAATCTGCTGATGAAGACACGAAAAACGGTCTATTTAATATTTGTCTTGCTGTTTATAATAGGAAGCGTTTTTTCTGTTATTCAAATAATTGCAGATGCTCATGATTTTAAAGAAAATAGGGAGAAATACACGCAAACGGTGATACTTCATGAAGGATTACTTAAGCCTTCTGCATACTTGCCTTTTGGTGAGTGGGAGGCGAAAGTTAAAAAAGCGGATATATTTAAAGCAAGATCAAATAGAGCTTATGATCGTATCGTAAATAATGGCTTGATCGTAACTGCTGGAGCACTGTTCTTAATAGTATTAACACTCGTATTGTTTCATAGGAAACTTCAAGTTTGGAAATATTTAGCAGGCATATTATTGGTAGTAAGTGTCGTTGCATTGGTTATCGGTGTAACTACTCCCTTAATGGAAATAGCAGCGTTTAATGAAGATATTTCGATACCTGTAAATGCAAATGGAGCCAAAGAATATGCACCGGAAATTGCGCATGGGTTTATAGACATGATAGATTTTAATATAGATTTTGAAGGAAGAACTTATTATTTCTATCAGACTAAATCTATACTGGGATTAATTAAAATTTTATTTACAGAGAAGAACTATACGGTTGGAATAGCAATTTTGTTGTTTTCATTGATTCTTCCAATTGTAAAACTCACCTGTTCATTTGGTCAATTGCTTAGCTTCAAATTCGCTAATAACAAGATTGTGAACTTCATTACTAATAAATTAGGTAAGTGGAGCATGGCAGATGTGTTTGTGGTCTCTATTTTCCTTGCTTATTTATCCTTTAAAAATATTGATGGTGGAGTAGAAATGCAGACCGAGCTACTTTTTGGGCTTTACTGCTTTGGTTCTTATGTGATATTGTCATTGTTGGCTACCCATTTCATTAATCGGGCAAGCAAAGCGCAGAAAACGCAGGATATAAGCGAATTGCCCAATTAAGTACTAAGTTGTGTGTTAAATGCACCCCTACTTAATGAACCATTGTTTAGTTTTCGTGTAATTAAATTTAAACCTTGTTCATGAATAAAGTACATATACTATTATTGGGAGCTTTGATCATTCTTTGTCAATGTGTTACGGATGAACTGGATGCCGAGTTTAATGGTGAAAACCAATTAGATGTTTCACGGTCTGAAGAATTAAATGACCTTTCGAAGCCTGCTTCGATTGACTCAACATATGTCATTTATGAATCAGCTACAGCTAATTATAAGATTCAATTTCCTGGCATCCCCAAACATATCACGGAATATGTTCCGTTGGAAGAAGGGGAGATTAATGTTTCAATGGACACTTATTCTCCGAACGATTCTATTATTTATGCAGTGAAATATGATGAATTTCCTATCTCTTTTTTCGAAGACATCGATGAAGCGTTTAAAACGGAAGTAGTCCAGAATGCCCTAACTACAACTAAAAATAATTATGGGTTAACTACAGAGGTCGTTTATGAAGATCGGCTTGCTGATGGCACTGTAGGCTGTTATTATCAAGGGCATAATGACAAACTATATGTCTCTTGCTTGTATGTACTTAATGCCAATAAATTATATCAGGTAGTTCTCACTTGTGTAGGGGGCTTTCAAGCTAAAAAAGTAATCGATGAATTTTTTAGTTCCTTTGAAATAGTGAATTCATAAACTGAATTATTATTTTTATTTAAATTATTCCTTAATGAGACAATTTTTAATAGTAATCGGAGCTTTTCTTTTAATAGGTTGTACTGGAGCTGACAACCGTCCGGCTTATGAAAAAGACCTAAAAGTTTTTAAAGATAAAAAAGTTCAATCCGTATTCCCAGATGAGCCTGATAAGCTGCCTATTGAGGAAGTGTTTATTGGTGAAGGTATTGGTAAAAAGCGATCATATTTGGTGGAAAACTCTGATAGCGTAACGTTTATGATTGTTAACATTACAACTGATGAATATGACGATGCTACTATTGATAATTTGATTCAAGAATTTAAGGACACCTACATGATTAGTGACTTTGAACTAGTTAATGAAGATAATTATGAATGGGAGAATTATTATAAAGCTGGTTCGCCAATGTCAGATAAATTTTTCTATGTGAAGTTTAGAGAGGGTGCAGAAAGCAAAGATGTATTTTATGCATTGACTGTTGCTACAGATAGTTATCCAGACTCTGCAATGTCTATGTTTTTCCTAGAGCAAACAGTGGATAGCTACGGCTATTAATGATCTGTGTATAGCATTTTCTCTCCAGCCTCAATTCTCATGTCGATGAAATTAGCTTTCGGAGGAATTGGACAATTATATCCGCTAGAATAATGGCAGTACGGATTAAAACATTGGTTGAAATCCAATATCAATTTCTCGTTATTTTTTGGGATTTTTGTTTCAATGTATCTGCCTCCGCCATATGTATCGACATTATTAGTAAGGTCTGTAAAAGGAATAAATAGATAATCACGATAAAGAGGTGATTTCATCAATTTCATATTCTGATAGATGGGCAATTTCACCTTTTTACCATTCAATTTGAATTTCAATATTGCATACTGTCTGAATTCTTTGAGTTTTCCGGAGCTGGTAGCCATTGTGAAGATGCTACCTAGCTTTTTCTTAACCTTTAGATTAATTACATAGTCCACATTTGGTTCAAAATAATTTAAACTTGTAAAAGTGGATATAGAATCATTATGTAATGGAGAATGTAAGGTGTCCATGTAGGAAGTATCTACCTTCAGCCGTCTTAATATCTCTATTTTTTTATAACTGTCTTGAGCGATGCTTCCTAACGAAACCAGTAGTAAAATTGAAATGGAAATTAATAACTTCATTGTACTTTATTTTCTGGTTCTAACGCAATCACAATTCCAAATCCGTCCGGGTCTTTAAAATGAAACCCATGCCGATTCCAATAAGGGTTCTTAGCTGGTACGTGCTCTATTCCTTTAGCCTTCAATTCTGTAATTATAGAATCGTAAAACCTTTTCCCAGGGTATAAGACTATTAGATCATCAGCGTCTGGCTGATGCTGGACAGCGTTTCCTGATGAAGTAAATTCTAAGTGCCAAGTTTGATTAGGATAGCTTAAAAACGCTCCGTTATATCCATTATGATCAAAAAAAGACCCTAAACTTTCAAAGTTTAAGGTCTCAATATAAAATGTCTTGATCTTTTCTAGTTGATCGGTATGTCTGGCAATCCTAAGTTTCAACTATTTACCTAGCTTTTCGCCAACTTCATGTTTCAGTGAACCTTTAGCGTCTAATTTACCTGTCCATTTGTAATGCTCTTTATTTTCAATAGCTGTCTTATCTGGTTGAACAGTTCCTTTAAAATCAACATGTTTCCCGTCTTCATTCAGCGTGATTGTATTACAATGTCTGTGATAATGGTTTTCTTTTTGCTCTAATGCAATATCCCAAGCAATTTTCCCATCATGATCAAATTTTACAACTCTTTCTCTCGTATCACTGTCATCTTTTTTATTATGTGTTTCCATGATTGCATAAAAATGGCCAGTTCTGTCTTCCAAAATGGCTTGTGCTTCTAGGTTGTCCATATAAGGACCAAAAAAGTGAGAAAATATGATTTCTTTTTTAGCATTAAGCATTACAACTTTAACGCCCTTAGTTCCAACTTCAGTATAGTCGCCAATAATGGCTAAACCGCCATCTCTAGTAACTATAACGGGCGCAGCGTGATCTTTCTCGCCCATATCAACTTCAAATTTCTCTGATAGTTTCATATTATGTTCTTTTGCCCATGCCTTACCATCTTCAATGGTCAGACCTGCAAATGAACTCAGTGTAGTAAATGTTAATAAGGCGAGTATAGCGTACTTCATTTCTTTTCGGTTTTAATCCAAATTACAACAATTATAATTGATGTAATGGTGGAATATTCAATTAGTTTAAGTTCAAATTCAATGCCAAAGAAAGATTTTTGATTTCAAACTTCAAAATTTCTAAGGTTTTAAAATCAATTTGCTGAGCAGCATCACTTAATGCTTCGGTAGGATTAGGGTGAGATTCGATTAGCAAACCATCCACTCCCATTGCTGTAGAGGCTTTAGCCAAATCAATAATTCCATAACGATGTCCTAACGCATGGCTGGGATCAACTATAATTGGCAGGTTGCAGTGATGCTTTAAATATGCAACACCACACAGGTCAAGCGTGAATCTGGTTTTACTTTCAAATGTCCGGATACCACGCTCGCAAAGAATCACGTTTTCATTTCCTGCACATAGCACAAATTCAGCAGCTTGAACAAATTCTTGAAGGGTAGTCCCAAACCCTCTTTTTATTAAAATGGTCTTGTTTGATGCTCCGCATGCATTCAAGATACCGTGATCGTACATTGATTTAGTACCAATTTGAATTACATCTGCATGTTCTAATACTATATCAACATTGGTAGCATCTCTTACTTCAGAAACTATATTTAATCCGGTTTCGTCCCGAACTTTTGAAAGTAATTCTAAGCCTTCTTTACCCATTCCCATATATGAGTAGGGGCTTGTTCTTGGCTTAAAACTCCCTGCTCTAAGTGATTTAATTCCTAATTCAACTAGTTTATGTGCAACCTGGAAAATTTGCTCCTCACTCTCTACAGAACACGGTCCTGCTATTAAATGTATGTTGTTAGTTGTTCCGCCAATTATAGTAGAACCAATAGATACTTCTCGCTTTTCGCAATATTCTAAACTGGCTAATTGTATATCTGTTTCGAAAGGCCACATGGCGATTACGAACGACTCTAGGAATTCAGGGATCTCTTTAAATGCTTTTGTAGTGACAGCTTGAATATGAGAAGGGCGGTCTAAAATTCTGGCGTAACACTCTTCTTTCAGCCAGTTAATCAAGTCTATAGGAGTAGATTTCTTTAAATGAATGATCATTGCTGAATTTGTTTAATCACTTTTTCAAGGTCTTCGGGAGTATCTATCGCCAATCCTTTGTCTTTTACCACGGCAACTTTAATTCTACCACCATTTTCAATCCATCTGTTTTGCTCTAATAATTCCGCCTCTTCTAGTTTTGACGAAGAAAGTGCAGAGAATTCGGCTAATGCGGAAACGGTGTAT
>JBLIOB010000176.1:0-8615 GCA_047639575.1 Parvicellaceae bacterium | reverse complement strand
TTGGGTTTATTTTGAATATCGGATTGGGAAAATATTTTTATGGCGTAAATGGGGAATGGAAATGATTAGTCTCGATGAAGCCGAATTCACATACAAAAGATCGATTGGCCGATATGGTAAAGCGAAACGATTCTATCACGATAAGATGACGAAAATGGAGGTTGATCCGGATCGTCCGAAATCTGCTACAATTAATATTGAAAATTCATTTTGGTTTTTAGGTGGAGAAAGAGTCAAGTTCAAGTATGAAAAGAATGTTGTAAAGTTCGGAAGGCAAATAACCTTCCTGGAGTCTAATCAACTGGTCGGTTTAATCCATAAACAGATCAATTCGCATCAAAAACAGCATCAAGCTAATCTGAAAAGTGAAATGCAACTGAAGACGGACGAAGAGTCTTAACGCCTTCTATTTCTTCTGAAAGTATCATTGACTTGCCCGTTTCAGTTTCAAAAACGTCTTTAATCGAATTGACAGATCCGACTGGAACCTTTTGCTTTAATAGCAGTTTCACTAATTTTTCTCGATCGAAATTCGCAATAGCTTCTGCCAGTATTTTTCCAAGTTCTTCTCGGTTAATGACCCTTTTCTGATTCGTTTCGTACTTCTCATTGATAAGCTGATCGCCTAAGTCTAAAGTTTGGGCGAGTGCATTAAATTGTTTGTCATTTCCAACTGCAAATACAACCCATTCATTATTAAGACAAGAGAATGTTTCCCCGTAAGGAGCAATATTTGGATGTATTGAGCCTGATCTTTCAGGATCAACTTGATTCATTAGCCAATTAGTTGCTTGATTAACAAGAGATGCAATGGCTGATTCTTCCAATGACACTTCGATATAGCTACCGATACCTTGTTTTTCCTTTTTAATCAATGCGATTAAAATGGCCTCTTTCATTTGATGAGCAGCCAGAACATCAATAAGTGCAACTGGCATTTTGGTAGGTGGGGAGTTTTTCTGACCATTTATATGCATAAAGCCTGTTTCGCCTTGTAGCACCGCATCGAAAGCCGGTCGGGCAGGATCATTTCTGAATCCAAAAAGCTGACATTGAATAATTAAAGGGTTTATTTTTTTGAAAAACTCAAACGTGAGTCCAAACTTCTCCGCATCTCCAAATTTGAAATTCGTTGTCACGATATCAGCATCTATCAGCTCTTGAGTTAAGATTTCTAAATCGTCTTTTAGTCTTAAGTCAAGAAATAAATGCCTTTTTCCGTAATTAATAGCGGAAAAATAGGCAGATACATTTTGGCTTTTAGATTCAGTATTAAGCTTCCACTTTCGAGTTACATCACCGTCAGTGGTTTTATTCTCTATTTTCACCACATCTGCGCCTAATTCGGCAAAGAACATTCCAACAGCCGGTCCTGCTAAAACACTGGATAATTCCACCACTTTTAATTCCTTGAAAAAGTCCTTCATATTCTTGGATATACTTCTACTTTTGAAGAACAATAATACAGAGCAAATACCTTGTTCTGTATAAATGTAAAACCTTTTCCGCTCGTTTGCGTCTAAAGGAGTTGATTTTGTTATGAGTTCAGCAGCTAAAAAGTTCGGAACATTTGCAGGGGTATATACACCTTCTGTACTGACAATTCTTGGGGTAATCATGTACCTGAGGATGGGCTACGTGGTTGGTAATATTGGGACAAATGGTACCATAGCAATTATCCTTGTAGCTCACGTTATATCTATAACTACTGGCTTAAGTGTCTCCTCTATATCTACGGATAAAAAAATTAAAGCCGGAGGAATCTATTATATTCTTTCCCGAAGTCTAGGTCTGCCCATTGGCGGTGCAATTGGAGTGACTATTTTTATTGGAACTGCTTTAGCTATAGCCTTATATCTAGTTGGTTTTTCAGAATCATTCATTGACGTGTCTGGAGCCATGGACGGTGATGTGGGCTGGTTTGGACTGGCTAGGCTTAACGTTATTCGGCTGGTGGCCACGTGCGCCCTTATCTTAATTGCCATTATCGCGTTTATCAGCACGAGCATTGCGCTTAAAACGCAGTTTATTATTTTGGGATTCATCGTCTTGTCGTTGATTGCCATATTTTTTGGTAGTGTAGATAACCTGGAACTTAATGGTGCCATGAAACTCCCGAATAAGATTCAAAGCAGCTGGTTTAGCATGTTTGCAATTTTCTTCCCTGCTGTAACAGGTTTTACTGCAGGAGTTGCCATGTCTGGTGATTTAAAAGATCCGAAAAAATCAATTCCAAATGGAACGATGTGGTCTATTGCTACTGGCCTGGTAGTGTATCTTGTATTGGCTATTTTCCTAGCAAACGCAATTCCACATGAGTATTTAAGAGGTGATGAGAATGTGCTAAAGAAATTCGCTAAGTACGGATGGATGGTTGTTGTGGGGATCTGGGGTGCTACGCTTTCTTCAGCTATTGGAAGTTTATTAGGGGCTCCAAGAATATTGCAGGCCATGGCTCTGGATAAAATTGGTCCGCGAATATTTGCAAAGGGAGTCGGACCCGGAAATGAACCTAGAAATGCACTGCTTCTGACTTTTGCAATTGCTGAAGCTGGAATTTTGGTCGGTTCTTTAAATACAATAGCCGAGGTGGTGTCTATGTTCTTCTTGGCAGCATATGGTTTTATTAACCTTGCCCAATTCTTGGAATCGTGGGCGAGTTCCGATTATTTACCATCGTTTAAAATATCCAAATGGTTCGGGTTAGTGGGTTTTTTAGCAACATTGTATATCATGATGATGTTGAATGTTGTGGCCATGGTTGTTGCCCTGCTCTTTATCGGTGGAATCTTCGTTCTTATTACACGTAAGCAACTCGCATTAGGGTCTGGAGATGTTTGGCAATCCGTATGGTCATCCGTTGTAAGGGCTGGTTTAAAACGAATGGATAAACAGGATATGCATAAGCGTAACTGGGAACCGAACGTTTTACTTTTTTCAGGAGGAAATGAAAACAGGCCGCATTTAGTTCAGTTCTCTAAGGCTTTAGCAGGAAGGGCCGGGATGATTTCTAATTTTGATTTAATCGAAGCGCCTGAATCCAAAGTTCTTTTCCCAAAACATAAACAGACAATTAAGGACGCTGCTCTATTAGAACAGGGGATTTTTGCTAGAAGACAAGAGTGCAGCAATATTTTTAAAGGTATTGAGATGATTGCTTCTACTTATGGGTTTTCTGGTATTGAGCCAAATGCTGTCCTGATGGGGTGGGCTAGAAATACAAAAGATCCAGTTTGGTATTCTCAAATGACCAGCACACTTCATGACTTGGATTACAATATCATGTATTTGGATTATGATCAGAAGCGTGGATTTGGAAAATATGCAACAATAGATATTTGGTGGGACAGTTTTTCTAAAGATTGCGAGTTTATGCTGAGCTTAGTAAAGCTTATACAAACTTCCAATGAATGGCGTAGTGCTCAGGTTAGAGTACTGATGGTTAATAATCAGAACGAACAGCGCTTGGCGGTGGAAGAGCAGATTGAAGAATTGACGAGTGAATTGCGAATTCAAGCGAGTATTAAAGTGGTCAATAATGCGATTGAGCAAAAATCATTTTATGACTTGATAAAGGTACAGTCATTCGATACTGACTTGGTTTTTATTCCGCTTCCTGAGTTAAGTGTAGAAAATGAAGGGGCTTTCGTGCAATCTACAAACGACCTTGTTGATACTATTGGAACGACATTAATGGTAAGGGCTTCTTCGTTTTTTGATGAACTGAGGATTGATCTTAAAAAAATAGATGTTTTCAATCAAGAAGAGGTGTCAGAGATGCCTTTCATGATAGAAAGAAGTGTTGCTTTAGCCAAATCAGATAATCCTGAAATTGAGCTCCATAATATTCAATTGTCCTCGGTTTTTTCAAAATTAAATTTGAAATATGCGCAAGACGGTTACAAAGGAATTCAGTCTGTTTATAGAGGGAAGGCTAAATACTTAAAGGATGAGATTAGCACTAGGCTGAACTCTTTTGATGGGAATAAAGCGGAACTAAAAAAGGAAATGGCTGTTTTGTTTGCCGATATGGCGTTGGATGTTTCAGAACAACAATTGCTCCCTGCAGCCAAAATTATTGCTAGTACTACGGAGCATGTGGTTGCGGATTATAAAGCAACGTTAGAAAGCTTACCTGGTAAAATTAAAAGAGTCTTAAGTAAAGAAGATCTTGTATCAAGTCCTGAAGATTTACCCAGTATTGCGCGTTCCAAAACGGCTAAAAGAAGAGGAGCTGCGATAGGTATCAAGCCTAAGGTTAATATTCGCTACAAAGCATTGGCGACTGATCGATTTGAATTTTTGTTTATTTCAAACTTTAGATCCGTTATTGAGGAGTTTGCTGCAGCTGGATTTACTGTAATTCATCAATTAAATGTTCTTTATTCTGATTTAAATGAAAAAATAGATGAGCTGCCTTCAAAGCCAACTAAGGCTAAACTAGGCAAGTTGATTTTAGAATTCAATGATCAATTGGATGAATATTCTATGCATCTAGATCAAGTCCCAGAGCAAATGTTGGGAAGGTTAAATGATCTATCTACTAGATACCTCAATACGTTAATCAAGGATACTAATAGGGTAGACGTAAATCATCAACTGGAAGAGCGACAAGAGAATCAGAAGCGCTCGATATTGAAGAATAACTTGATGTCAATTGGTGGTTTTGCTGAAAGATGGCTGGAATTTCAGCAATTAATGCATAATAATTTAATGCTTAATTATCAGTTGCACGGAGTCCAAACATCCGTAAAGCCCGTTGTAGAAGCGAGTATTATTCGTTTGAGATTCGGTATGTTCAGGAATCTAAAGAACAATTTAAACATCTTTAAAACGCAACTAGATCAAATTCAAACGGCCAATGATTTTTCATCTATAGAGAATTTAAGTTTTATTCAAACCGACATGTTTTCTTATGAAGACATTATAAATGATAATATTAATGCTTTTGAAGAGATCACGGCAACCGTGCCAGAAAGTATTCAAGTTGTAGATACTCAAAGTTTTAATGCGAGTAAAAAGGACGCGCTTACCATTAATAAATCCAACATAAAACTGAAAGAACTGGTTGAGTATATGTTGGAATCAAAATTGTCTCAGGACATTGAAGCTGATATTTCAAAAATTCAAGCCGAAATTCAGAAAGTTAAATTGACTACTGAAACTAGTGCCAAACTAGTCGTGTACACCCATCAAAATCCTGAGGTAAACGAGGAGCAAGTTATTCAAGTGCTTGAAAAAGCCAAGTTAGAACTAGATAATTCGATCGAACGAGTGGCTGCATTAGAAGATCAACTTTCTTCCGGAATTCGAGGAGATTTAGCACACTTGTCTGAACTTTTAGATGCTGAAGCCTTAATTACTAGAGCTAATAAACTGGATCGTTATGTAAAGCAAGATGCAGGTAAAAATAGCTTTAGCAATAAATTAAGGGCTGTTTCCGATGGATTTGGCAAAGTGTATAGAAAGGTTGCTAAAAGTGTTTGGAATAAACGTGAGGAGCTTATTCAAGCTCAATTTCAAATTGAAAATGAAGAGAACAAAAACCTTCATAGTGTTGTGAAAGATTTTACGGATGAAATTTCGATTTCTTCTTCAGTAGATGAGGTGTTACCATTTTACTACAAGCAGCTATTTCTTGGAAGACACGAGTTACTAAATAAATCTGTCGAATCTAGAGCCTTTGAACAAGCAGAGTTCTCTAAGGCAATTCAGAGACACAAGGATGGATCAAGCGGAGCGATATTAATTACCGGAAATGCTGGTTCAGGCTATAGTCAAATAGGAGAGGAATTAGCTACTAGATTAGAGGATGGAGCGTTTTATCAAATAAAAGCGCCTGCCCGATCTGCGTCTATTTCAATCCAGGATTTCGAACAAGCTCTATTTGATAGCGCTGAAGTGCAAAATTGGCAAGAATATAAGACAAAGCTGAACCCAGGTGATACCCTGTTGTTTAAAGATATAGAGCTATGGTTTGCCAAAGGTTCAGCAAATGAGGCATTTGAAAACTTCATGGAATTTATAAGAACCTACAGCGGGAAGCTGAAGTTCTGCTTAACTTCAGGTATTGAATTTTATAAGTATGCAAGAAAAGTTTCATCGCTAGACACTGCTTTATCATCTACGATTGTTTTGTCACCAGTTTCAACGGAGGTTACCGTTAAAGAGCTAATTCATCGCCATAGGTCGGGTGGAATGTCACTGATGCTCGCTGGAAAAAAATTCGATCAAATGAGCAAAAGACAGGTCAGCAAAACATTAAGGAAGTATCACAGTATTTCGAATGGCAATGTGGGGGCGGCATCTTACCTTTGGTTAGCAAACATTACGCAGGTAGAAGGTGACGTGATTCACATGTCTGAACCTACAATACCTAATATTCCAGCATTAAATAATTCGGATTGGTTGGTCTTGTTAAATGAAATTCTCGTCCACAAACACTTGACAATTGATTTGGCACTTACTATTTTTAAAGGAGATTCAAGAATTGAAATTTATCAGTTGTTGCAAAGTTTATGTAGGTCAGGACTAGTAACTGAAAATCATAAAACGTTTGCAATGAATCCTTACGCAGCTATGTTTGTTCAAGACATTTTAAATGAAAATGGAATAATTTGATGGATCTTTTACAATCCATACCAATTGAAGCCGCAGAGCTTGGAGTAATTTCACCATGGACAATTCTGTGGGTGGTCCTTGCTGCAGCTGGAACTTTGATTGGATTTTATATAGTTGATGAATTTGTAATTAAACTTATTCAAAACAGACGCGCACGAGCTTCTGCCAAAAGGTACTTTCCAATCATCACTTCTTCAACATGGTTGGTGTTTGTGGTGTACATAGGATACCTCTTAATTGCACCACACCCAATAATTGGTTCGGCAGTATTAGCAATATTGTTAATTGCATTTTGGAGATTTGTGGTCGAATTTGTTTCAGGACTTGTTTTTAGAATTCAAGATAATTATCGAGTTCATCAGAGAGTCCAGTTGAAAAACGTAATTGGTGTAATCTCTTATTTAAGAACTACTCACGTTGAGTTGGAGTCAGAAGATGGTGAGCGTATTTTAATCCCTTATTCAGAGTTTGCAAATCAAATTGTCAGAATGCCTTCAGTTCAAGAAAAATTAAAACAATTTTCAATTCAAATACCAGCATCAAGAGTTAATGATTCTGAACAGCTTAATCGAATAGTTCTGAGCTGTCCTTGGATAATTGCCGATAAAAATCCACGAATTACATTTAATGAAGAAGATAGTAATTATCGAATTTCTGGGCATACAATCGATCTCAAGTATCTTCCAAAAATCAGAAGCTACATAAACCTGATAAAACCCGATTAAGTAAGCCGAACATTTTTTGGCGGGGAATTTGATTGCGTGTATCTTACAATCATCCTATGAAAAAGCATGTTTACATTATTCTATTACTCTTAATTCCTGTTAGCCTCTTTGGCCAGACAAAAGAAGAGCTAAACCAGAAACTAGTTGAACTAAATTCGGCTAAAGATCGGATCGAGTCTTCGATTGGAGATATTAATTGGAAAATAGAGAAGGTAAAACTTCAAATAATCCATTCTGATTTAATAGCAATGGGATTTCCAACAGATGATGAGCTAATTCATCACAATGCTTTGTCATTGGCTTACTCAGAGAAGCATGAGCAAGCTAAATGGGTGGCCCACATTATTTCTCCAGATATATTAAAGGGTGCCGTTAGCAGAACAAATGATTTTAGAATCGATACGTTGGTGAAGACTGGCTCTGCTGTTGAATCTGATTACTTTCTAAAAGCCTTAAACGATAAAGGCGATTATGATTATGATGGTTTTGGGTACGATCGTGGCCATTTAGCACCGTCAGCAGATTTTAGATGGTCCAAAAAAGCACTGTCAGAATCTTATTATTATTCAAACATGTCGCCACAGTTGGCCGGATTTAATCGTGAAAAATGGGCAGAGTTAGAAAATCAACTACGGAGTTATCTGTTTAGAAATCCAGAAAGTCAATTATATGTAGTGACAGGTCCAATTTTTGATGGAGAAGATCGAGTAATCGAAAGAAGCGGAAATAAAGTAGCCATTCCAAGTAAATTCTTTAAAGTAGCCTTAGACCTTGAAAATAAAAGGGCAGTTGGTTTTATATTGCCACACGAGGCAGATATTGAATATCCTATTGAATCCTTTGTGGTTAGTGTGGATGAGGTTGAGAAAATTACTGGATTTAACTTTTTTCCAAATTCAAAAGAAGAAGCTTGTGAAGCCACTTTTGATCCAAAAGCATGGCTTCCAGACGTTTCCAAAGGAGATGTTGCTCCAATCTCGGCTCCAACGTTGCCTAGAAATCACTTCAATACAGTAGATGCCAAGTTGTATATGGGTGACGGTAGTAAGATTAACGTGGTGGGTCAGGTTGTAAGTACTAGAAGAAGCCAAAAAGGAAATATTCTTATCAATATCGACAAACAATTCCCAAATCAAATTTTCACAATATTCATTCGTAAAGAGCACATTGCCAACTTCCCATATGACCCGGAAGAATATTTAAAAGGAAAGACAATTGTTGTTAAAGGACAAATAAATAAAATGGGTGGAACACCGGTTATCTATCTAG
>JBLIOB010000175.1:0-8642 GCA_047639575.1 Parvicellaceae bacterium | reverse complement strand
AAAGAGCGATACTTCCCGAAAAACATGATTTAGGACAACTTGGCGATTATTTTATGCTTTATATGCCAAGGGATATTGTTTCTGGCGACTTTTATTGGTACTTCAAACGAGGCGATGATCAGTATTTCGCAGTAGCAGATTGTACAGGACATGGTGTTCCTGGAGCATTTATTTCTATGCTTTGTCACAATGCAATAAGCCAAGTGATTATTGAAAAAGGGAAATCTGATCCTGGCGAGATACTTTCTTTAGTAAATAAAGAAGTGCTAAAAAGATTAAAAAAGAAGGGTGATAAGTTCCAGGCGAGCGATGGGATGGACATCATTTTATGCAAATACAATAAAATACAATCTTCGTTTAAATTTTCAGGAGCATTTAATTCTCTCCTGTTGCTTAGTAAAAGAAGTATAATTGAACATAAAGTTGATAGGGTGGCAATAGGTGGAACAACAGATTTTGATTTTGAATTTAAAACTCAAGATTTAGAATATTCTTCTGGCGATATTGTATACCTCAGAACTGACGGCTACCAAGATCAGTTTGGCGGAAAAAAAGGTAAAAGATTCTTAAAAAAGAAACTAAATGCTATTCTTCAAAATTTTGAAACGGTCGAAATGCAGGATCAGCAAGAAATATTAGTGAAGGAGTTAGCTGAGTGGCAACTAGGTTACCGACAGGTGGATGATATTACTTTGATGGGATTAAAATTGTCTTAGTTCATGCGATGAGGCACACTCATTTGAAATTCCGGGATTCTTGCATTGAAATAATCCTCAGTTTCCAAATTTTTAAACAGATACGTTCCTTTCATTGTACCAAAATCAGTTTTTAGATTACAAGCTGATTGATAAGTGTGCGATTCACCAGGGTACAGCAGGGGCTGTTCGCCAACAATGCCTTCACCTTCCACTTCTCTGTTTTCACCAACTGAATCTTTGATATACCAATGACGTCTCAATAATTGAACAGGGAAATCATTGGTGTTTTTAATACTAACGTTGTAGGAAAATAAATAGTGATTCTGGCCTGGAATAGAATAATCATCGCGGTAATCAGTACTAACACTAATCATAATTCCTTGATGTACATCTGTGACCATGTAACAATAATAAGGAATTAATCATAAAGTTTCGAAGATTTTCGACCAGAGTTATGCACTTATCGACCCTTTATCGAATTGAACTCCTTAACACCTATTAGCCGCTCATAGCGTTGGGCAGGGTCTGTGTAGTAAACGTATATCGTGTAGTCGTTTTCCGTTTCGAAGTGAGTCCCTTCAATAAAACTAACATCTCCAACCTTCTTGTTGTCACTCAATAATACATACTGATAGTTGTAATAACCTTGTTTTAAATAGATGTTCGCTTCATAGATTCCTTTGTCTTCATTGAAAGTCATTTTGAATTCTTCCTTAAATTTCCAATCGGAAAAAGCTCCAAACACATACAAATCTCCGCCTTGAATTGGCTCAAAATATTTCAATTGGAAATGCACAAAGCCATAATCTGAATCTACATCTGGGTCATTGGCATTTTCACGATCAATCACGTATTTCCCATTTAGTTCATTGGTGCTGTAATAGTTCTTAAATGTCCTTTTTACGTCCATCTTCAAGTAAATTAAGTTGGTCGTGTCATTCTTGTCGTACTTCTGGACATTAATACTTTGGTAATTAAGACTTTTAAAATCGAAAAATCTGAATTCATTATTACCATCAAAGACATTTGCCTCATCAAAATCGTAAACTAACTCTGTGTCTTTAACAAAAATAGGTTTAAGGCCAGAAATCATATTGTCTATCCTTCCATTTTGTTGAATATAAACTTTCACGTTAGAATAGGGGTTCATTATTGGAACTGTACCGTATACCAAATTGAAATCAATTTCCTGTCGATAATCTCTATCATCAATTTTACTGGCCCTTTTTAAGTTCGGCAGAATGTTGATTCCGTTTTCAGTTACATTGAATCTTCGAGTGAGAATTGGCTTCTCCTGATCGTTGTCTTCAAAAACGTACAACACGTAATTCCCTGACTTAGTGATGTTTGCATCTTCATTGGGAAACGAGAACTCGTAATGAATGTACTTTTGTAGCGTGTTGAATGAAAATTCATAGTCAGAAATGTAATTGTCGTAGAATCCGCTTAAATATTCAGTTTCCATCATGTCAGTTAGCTCCCAATCGCTAGTACAGTGAAAAACCGTATAGTTGTAGTCTTTCATTTTTCCCGATAAATCATCAAAACCAAGAACCAATTTATCTTGTCCGTTCAAGGCTAGAATGGTACTGGATATGGCAAGTCCTGGGCGGTAAAGGGTAACAGATTTAATGTAATCCTTGTAAACAATATTGTCGTATCGAATTGTATTTTTATCAAAATATGATTCCTCAATTCGTTCAGTGTCTTTTACTTTTTTCTTGCCATCCTTTTTTTGCGCACTTCCATCGACAAAACAGAAGCATAGTAAGATGAATAACAAGCTTTTCATGATATACATAAACGGCCTTTATTTAGAATTATTCTAAATTAGATTTTTACATTCTTAATGACGTACTTTAACAGCAATTATAACCACAAATTTATAATTTTACGGCTATCCCGAAGCTAATCGGGAAACAGTTTTAAACTAACGATAAATTATGTCTCAAGCCGTTAAAATTCGTAAAGGCTTAAAGATTTCATTGCAAGGAGAAGCAGACAAAGTTCATGCCAGTGCTAAGGACGCACACTTTTACGCAATAAAACCAACCGACTTTCATGGTGTTACCCCAAAGCTTGTGGGTAAAGAAGGCCATAAATTAAAAGAAGGATCGGTGCTTTTTTACGATAAATACAATGAGAAAATCAAGTATGTCTCCCCAGTAAGCGGTGAAATCGCTGAAATAATTCGAGGAGAACGAAGAAAAATACTTGAAATCAGAATCAAACCTGATGGAACAAATAGTTCAGAACAGCATGATGCAGTAGATCCGTTAACATTGTCTAAGGATGATGTAACTGACAAGATGTGCGCAGCTGGCTTATGGCCGTTTGTTAAAATGAGACCGATTGATGTGGTTGCTAATCCTTCGGACAGCCCGAAAATGATAGTGGTATCTGCATTTGATTCTCACCCATTAGCTCCAGACTATTCCTTTTTAATTCGTGATAATGAAAAAGCATTCCAAGCTGGAATGAACGCATTGTCTAAGTTAACAGAAGGAAAATTGCATTTGAATATTAGAGGAGAGAAAAAGCAGTCTTCGGCTTTCGAAGTTTGTAAAAATGTTGACAAGAACCTTTTTGGTGGAGTTCACCCGTGTGGAAACGTAGGTGTACAAATTCATCATATTGATCCTATTAATAAAGGAGAAGTTGTTTGGACGGTCAATGCAATGGATGTTATAACAATCGGTAAGTATTTCCTTACAGGAAAGTTTGATCCAACTAGAATAGTTGCGTTAACAGGTTCTAAAGTTACAAGCCCTAAATATTACAAAACTAGAATTGGAGCAACAATGGCATCTATTGTTGAAGGTAATATTGAAGAAGAAGGCGCAAGAATTATTTCCGGAAATGTTTTGACTGGTTCAAACCAAGGACTAGAAGGATCTCTTGGATACTACGACCATCATGTGTCAGTAATTCCAGAAGGAGATCATCATAAATTCTTCTTAACTAAAGGGTGGTTGTCGATTGGATTTAATCGTTTTTCAAATTCAATGTCATATCCAACGATGTTGAGCGCACCCTCTAGAAAGTGGGATTTAGATACGAACTTAAATGGTGAGCAACGAGCATTTGTTGTAACCGAACAATACGAGAAAGTATTCCCGTTCGATATTTTACCAGTTTATTTGATCAAAGCGATTTTGGCAAATGATATCGACAAGATGGAACAATTAGGTATTTATGAAGTAGCGCCAGAAGATTTTGCGTTATGTGAATTTGTTTGTACCTCTAAAATCAATGTTCAGCAAATCGTAAGAGATGGGCTTGACGTAATTAAGGAGGAGTGTTTATAACTGCAAAGCGATGAAATTTTTAAGGAAAATATTCGACAACGTTGAGCATACAATTGAATCCAAGCCAAAAATTAAAAAGTTTTGGCCGTTAACGGATTCATTTGATACGCTAATGTTTACACCTAATAAGGTGACTAAATCTGGATCTCACATTAGGGATGCTATCGACTTAAAGAGAACCATGATGATTGTTATCATGGCCCTCGGACCATGTTTGCTATTCGGAATGTATAATACAGGATATCAAAGTTTGTTGGTTTCAGGACACTGGGATGCATCAATTTGGGATTGTTTCTCAAAAGGTGCTTTATTAGTTTTGCCACTAATAATTGTTTCATATGGAGTAGGGTTAGGAGTAGAATTCATTTTTGCAATTCGAAATCAACATGCTGTAGCTGAAGGGTTCTTAGTATCGGGAATGCTTATTCCGTTAATCATGCCAATTGATACGCCTCTTTGGATGGTAGCAGCAGCAACTGCTTTTGCCGTGCTTATTGGAAAAGAAGTCTTTGGTGGAACTGGAATGAACATTATGAATGTAGCATTAACTGCTAGAGCATTTTTATTCTTTGCATACCCAACCAAAATGTCTGGAGACAAAGTTTGGATTGCTGGTTATGAAGAGATGAAAGGTTCAGGTGAATTAGTTGATGGTATGTCTGGAGCAACTCCAATGGGAGAATTAGCTTCTACTTGGGAAATGACGGATCCCGCTCAGCTGGAAGGGGTCACAAACCAATTTGCTACCGGTGGTGCTTTTGATTTATCGCATTCATTCTTAGGTTTAATTCCAGGTTCCGTTGGTGAGACATCTGCTTTAGCTTGTTTAATAGGTGCAGGTTTATTATTGATGACTGGGATAGCCAACTGGAAAGTGATGGCATCATTCTTTGCCGGTGGTATAGCAATGGCAGGATTATTATTCTGCATAGGCGGAAACCCTTATTTCGATCTTGATCCATTCCATCAATTGTGTATTGGAGGATTTATGTTCGGTATGGTATTTATGATTACCGATCCGGTGACAGCCTGCCAAACGAGTACAGGTAAATTTATATATGGATTCTTAGGAGGGGTCTTGGCAATTCTAATTAGGATTCTCAACCCAGCGTATCCAGAGGGCGTCATGTTAGCGATATTAATTGCTAACGTCTGTGCTCCTTTAATAGATCACATGGTAGTTCAATCGAATGTTAAACGAAGACTCAGTAGAGTTAAAACTGCGTAATTATGGCGATGAATAAAGAAAGTAACGCGTATACAGTCATCTTCGCTATCGTTATGGTAGTTGTGATTGGCGGTTTGCTGGCTTTCGTTGCGGAGTCAATGAAACCAGCTATAAAGGCGAATCGTGAAAACGAGAAGAAACAAAACATCCTTCAGGCAATGGGAGTGAGTTTTGAAGAAATCGGTGAAAACGAAAAGTTGGACCGACCGAAGGCCCAAGAGATCTTTTACAAATATGTGACAAGAAGGATTACTTTGGATTATGACGGAAACATCTTAAGTGATTTGTCTTCGAATGATTCAATTGACAGTAAGAACAAAATAGATGCCTTCAATATTGACCTTCGTAAGGAATACAAACTCTACGGAAAGAAAGTATTGAAAAAATTCAAGGGAGATAAAGAGGCATTAGCTAAAGGGTTAAAAAAGGAAGATCGAATTCACTATCCATTTTTTGTTTGTGAACAAGGGGATTCTACTTTTTATGTAATCCCTGCTGTTGGTACTGGACTCTGGGACGATGTCTGGGGCTATGTTGGATTAAGTTCTGATTGTGGAACCATCCACGGGTCAGTTTTTGATCATGCCGCTGAAACGCCAGGACTTGGTTCTAAAGTGACAGAAGACTGGTTCCAAGACCAATTTGTTGGAAAACGAGTGCGTGATGAAAACAATGACCCGACCAAGTTGAAAGTTAAAAAACCAGGCAACGAATTATCAATTTACGAAGTTGATGGAATTAGCGGTGCGACTTTTACAGGAGCAGGTGTTGCAGAGATGTTAGAACGTTCGTTTGGAGTCTATCACAAGTTTTTTGAAGCGAACAAAGACGAATTTATAAAATAAGGGACATGGCAGAAGTAAAAGAAAAAGAGCCGTTATTCTCTAAGAAGAATAAAAAGTTAATCACGGATCCGTTGAGTGAGAATAATCCAGTTACAATTCAAGTATTGGGTATTTGTTCAGCGTTGGCCGTAACGGTTCAATTAGACAACGCGATAGTGATGTCTATTGCGGTAATGGTAGTCTTGGTACTAGGAAACTTGATTGTTTCGTTGCTAAGAAATTTAATTCCTCCAAGAATTAGAATTATCGTTCAATTGGTAATTGTTGCATCTCTTGTAATCATAGTAGATCAAGTTTTGAAAGCATATGTATATGATGTTTCGAAGCAACTTTCTGTATTCGTAGGTTTAATTATTACGAACTGTATTATCATGGGGCGTCTAGAAGCGTTTGCTATGGGTAATAAGCCTTGGGCATCTATTATGGATGGAGTTGGAAATGGGTTTGGATATGGAATGGTCTTGATTATCGTTGCTGTATTTAAAGAGATACTAGGTTCTGGAACGTTAACTATACCTGGATTTGATAAATTCGAAATACTAACCTGGGCTGTTGGAGATGGCACCGGATCAGGATATATGCATAACGGTTTGATGTTACTGCCTCCTTCTTCATTGATAATTGTAGCAATCTACATTTGGATTCAAAAGACGAGAAGGAAACATTTAATAGAAGCACATTAATCTAAAGAGGTTTAAGAAATGGAATATTTAAAGTTATTCATAAAAGCTGCATTTGTAGACAACATGATTTTCGCGTTCTTCTTTGGAATGTGTTCATATCTGGCTGTTTCAAAAACGGTTAAAACAGCTGTGGGACTGGGTGCCGCAGTAATCTTTGTATTAGTTGTAACGGTGCCGGTAAACTGGTTGCTAGATACATATGTATTGCAAGAAGGAGCATTGGTATGGTTAGGCCCTGAATATGCCGAATATGATTTGGGCTTCTTGAGCTTTATTATGTTCATTGCAGTAATTGCATCCATTGTTCAATTAGTTGAAATGGTTATTGAGAAATTCTCCCCTTCATTATATGGAGCTTTGGGGATATTCTTGCCACTAATTGCGGTTAACTGTGCGATTCTTGGTGGAGCCTTATTTATGCAACAAAAGCAATTTGTAAATATTGGGGAAGCAACAACTTATGGTTTTGGATCGGGGTTTGGTTGGTTTATAGCCGTTGTTTTAATTGCAGCAATTAGAGAAAAGATTCGATACTCACACATTCCAGCTCCGCTTAAAGGAGTAGGTATGGCTTTCTTAATTACAGGATTGATGGGATTAGCGTTTTTAGGATTTTTAGGATTTAACATTTAAGAGTACTTCAGTATGATAGGAGTTATTATAACAGCAGTAGTAGTTTTCTTAATCGTAGTAATTGCGCTTACAGCACTGCTACTATTTGCAAAAGCAAAATTAGTATCGTCAGGTACAATTAAGATTTCCATTAATGATGGTGAGCGAGAGCTTGAAGTTGAAGGCGGAAGTACTTTGTTGAATACATTAAGTAATGCAGGAATCTTCTTGCCATCAGCTTGTGGTGGAGGTGGTACTTGTGTTCAATGCCTTTGTCAAGTTCATTCAGGGGGAGGATCTATTCTTCCAACTGAGGTTCCACATTTTTCAAGAAAAGAAATTGCTACCAACCATAGACTAGGTTGCCAAGTGAAGGTGAAAGAAGACATGGAAATTGAACTGGAGCCGGAAATTCTTGGTATTAAAGAATGGAAAGCTACGGTAGTTTCAAATTTCAGTGTTGCTACTTTTATTAAAGAATTTATAGTTGAAATTCCAGAAGACATGGATTATAAAGCTGGTGGTTATATCCAGATTAATATTCCTAAGTGTACGGTGAATTATGCGGACATGGATATTGAGGCACACCCTCAAGATCACCCGGGTGAGCCAGATAAGTTTAAAAAAGATTGGGATAAGTTTGGTTTGTGGCCGTTAGTTATGAAAAATGACGACATAACAATTAGGGCATATTCAATGGCCTCTTATCCTGCAGAAGGTCGTAAGATCATGTTAAATGTTAGGGTTGCGACTCCACCATGGGATCGAAAGAATAATGATTGGATGAAAGTTAATCCTGGTATCGCTTCTTCGTATATCTATAACTGTAAGCCAGGAGATGAAGTAACTGTTTCCGGTCCTTATGGAGAATTTTTTATTAATCCTTCAGATTCTGAAATGCTGTACGTTGGCGGTGGAGCAGGTATGGCTCCGATGAGATCGCATTTGTATGAGCTTTTTAAAACCTTGAGAACAGGTAGAAAAGTAACTTATTGGTATGGTGGTAGGTCTAAAGCAGAATTATTCTATATCCATTATTTTAGAGATTTAGAAAAAGAATTTACAAACTTTAAATTTTATTTAGTGCTTTCTGAACCATTGGAGTCGGATAACTGGGTAGAGAAAAAGAGTATGGATGATCCAAATGGAGATGGCTTTGTTGGATTTGTACATAATGCAGTAATCGATCAGTATTTAAGTAAGCACGATAACCCAGAAGATTTAGAATTATATTTCTGTGGTCCACCATTGATGAACGTTGCCGTTCA
>JBLIOB010000174.1:0-8683 GCA_047639575.1 Parvicellaceae bacterium | reverse complement strand
CATTATCGTTCAGTCCTTCTTCAACCAATCAGGCGGTTGAATACTATGACTTCTGCTGACTTCTCTGCTATATCAGCTCGTGATTACAGAGACCTCCCCAGGTAATTGCATCTTCTTTCATTCGATCCCTGCCGCATCTACATAATTGACCTTTTGTTATTCTTTGGGGCTTTGCAAAGATGTGCTTGCTTACCCAATCAATTATGCCTCATATGCGGTTCCTGCTTGGTTTATCCTGAGCTCTTGTCGAAGGGTCAGTACCGAAATTTGTAGTCGGTATTTGCTCTTTATTCAATCGCAAATAACCTTCACTGCATACCTCACGGTAAACCAGCTTGCGACTTACTAATGGTTCAAGCCGTTACACCTGCCCATAAGGGACTTGCACCCTCTAGATTAATCCCTATATTTATAAGGAAAGATGCCCATGCTGGGCACACACAAGACCTAAAGCATATTCAAAAAGGCCTACGGCTTTTTATCACTAGCTTTAGCCACAACGTTATATTCAATTCTTGAAACAAAGAAGCGCAGCATATTTAGTTTTGGTAATCCTCTTTTGTTTGACTAATTGCAGCAAGGGAGAAGAGGAAAATACTGCAGAAATTTATTCAGCAATTCTTGATATTGTTGATTCTAAAAAGCTAGCTCTTCCTTACGGTCAGGTTGGATATAGTAACAATTCTTTATTCTGGCCAGACAACCTTGATGTAAAGTTTAACTATTACTCTGCAGACTCTATGTTAAAATACAATAACGTTGTTTTACAGTTTGAGCTGAGAAATCTCACAGATTCAACAATTAGTTTCATCACCTCTTCATGTTTTGGGCTATCTGAATTGTTACTTTACGATCCAAACAAATGTGCGATACCATTGAAAACAGAATGTGATAGTATTTATCCAATGATCGTTTCCCTTCGCCCAGATGAATTCGTTCGATTCGATCAAAACTTAATTGTATTAGATAGTGTAGAGTTTATAAACATTGGTATCCAAATAGCCCTTATAGATCATCCGGAATTAAAAAACGACAATGAAATTTGGAATATTTTTGCGGATAGCATGAACTTTGAAGTCTGTTGGGGATGGAATAATCGAATCCATTATTTACCCGGAGAAGATTAAAAAAAGAATATAACAAGAAACAAAGCTAATACCCTTGCACCTGTACTAAAGCTTCAACAACACGCGGTCGTTACCTCAGGAGGTGCTATCTTTAGTCCAAACGTCAGACTGCGCATTAATCTATTTGAAAATTATTATACCCAGGTACCTGTCAATGAAAATTTTCAAATATGCGATTCTCAGAGATCAAAAATTAGTTATTAGACAGCCTCACCTTGTGTCCCATTTGAAAAACAGAACTTAATGAGAAAACTACTTCTAATAATCTTTATCTCTTTTTCAGTAATTAGCTTTAACGCACAAACCAACCTCGACTCTCTTTACACTGTTTGGCAAGACGAGACCCAAGTAGACTCCAGCCGAGCGAAGGCCTACAAGGATTACATCGGGAAAGGTTATCTATATTCCAACTCAGATACCGCTTTCATTTTAGCCAAAAACCTACTACGCTTTGGTGAAGAACAGCAATATGAAGAAGCGAAAGCAATGGCATACAACCTCATGGGTAGTTCTAAATATCTAAAATCTAATTTCCTCAGTGCTCTAAGCTACTTTCAACGCAATTTGAAGATTTATAAAGAACTGGGAGATATTGAGGGCGGTGCTAATGCAGCAAACAACATGGGTATAATCTACAGCAGTTTAGGGAACTCTCCCAAAGCACTATTCTATTACCATAGCAGTTTGAAGAAGTATGCAGAAATTGGAAATAAAAAAGGCAATGCTACTGCCTTAAACAATATCGGGAGTATTTTCAAAAATCAAAAAGATTACCCCAAAGCACTAGACTATTACCAGCGTAGTATGAATATTTTAGAAGAAATTGGAGATAAAAGAGGTAGCTCTTCTGCCATGGGAAATGTTGGAGTCATCTACTACCAACTAAAGGAATATCCAAAAGCGCTGGAGTATTACCAACGTAGTTTGAAGATTAAGCATGAAATTGGAGATTTAAATGGCGAAGCGCTCACCATAAACAATATTGGGAGTATCTACCAAATGCAAGGAGATTTCGCTAAAGCAATGGACTTTTACCAGCGCAGTTTGAAGATTAGAGAAGAAATTGGAGGCAAATCGGGTAGCGCTAACTCTTTAAACAATATTGGGTCTGTTTACCAAAGTCAAGGAGATCACCTTACAGCGCTGGAATATTGTAAAAAGGCACTGGTATCTTACGAAGAGATTGGTGCAATTAATAAAGAATTAGTCGCCTGTCAGTGTGTATATGACAATTATAAAGCAATGGGCAATAGTAATAAAGCGTTGGAATACCACGAACAAATGCTCGTTTTAAAGGATAGTATTTTTAACGAAGAAAACACTAAGAAGCTTACCCGTCTTGAGATGCAATATGAGTACGACAAAAAAGAAACTGCAGCTAAGTTAGAGCAAGAAAAAAAAGATGCCATTGCTGTGGAAGAACTCAGACGCAATGAGCTTATAAGAAATGGATTTATTGGAGGTTTTGGAATTATGTTATTGTTTGCGATTGTCTTTCTGAGACAACGCAACAAAATCAAAAAAGGCAAAAAACAAAGTGACGGACTCTTACTCAATATTCTACCAGCCGAAGTAGCCGAAGAGCTCAAAGCCAAAGGCACAACCGAAGCCAAACAATTTGATGAGGTTTCCATTCTATTTACTGATTTTAAAGACTTTACAACCATGTCAGAGAAGCTCAATCCAAAGGAGTTGGTGCACGACTTGAACGTATGTTTTTCTGAGTTTGATAAAATCACCACCAAGCACGGAATTGAAAAAATAAAAACCATTGGTGATGCATATATGGCCGCGTGTGGTGTACCAATACAAACAATCGATCATGCTAAAAAAACAGTGCTGGCTGCGCTAGAAATGGCTGAATTTGTAGCGGCAGAGAAACAGAGAAAAGAAGATCAAGGCTTGCCCTTCTTTGAAGTTCGGATTGGCATCAATACCGGACCAATTGTAGCCGGAATTGTAGGCGTGAAAAAATATCAATACGACATTTGGGGGGACACAGTCAACACAGCCAGCCGCATGGAAAGTTCAGGAGAAGTAGGGAAAGTGAACATCAGTGAAGCGACCTACGATCTGTTAAAAGCGGATCCAGAATTTGCCTTTGAAAACCGCGGTAAAATTGAAGCAAAAGGCAAGGGAGAAATGGAAATGTATTTTGTCAACACGAAAACTGAAAAATCATAAAAAACAGTACACAACAATTAAGCACTAATGAGCTCAATAAGGCTGTAGTTCATTATGGTTGGTGTTGCACTCAGCGTACGGGGCAGGATGTTTGCTCTATCGGTATTCAATAATTGTTTTGGAGAACTACTGGTCTTATTTGTGGAGACTATTCTTATATATTCCCTTCGATTTGAGTTCATGGAGTTGTTTTCAACTTGTATGCTTGTGGTTGATAGGTAAAAGATCCTGTTTTCATTGGGGTTTCCTGATTTTTGGACACGACACCTCTGTACTCGCTCTTTTAGGCAGGAAATAGGCACCTTACGATCGTTACTTATTGTGGGTAATTGTAACATTCCATCCTCTAAATCATACAACCTAAAAAAGAACCGAAGACCATAATCGGTATGTTTAAAATACGGGCTACTTGAATAACCTCCAATTACCATCTGTTGCTCCAACTTTGAAAAGTGCTCTGTGAAACCTGGGCCTTCACGTTTCGCTCATGCAATTAACGTTTTAGCCGAATCTGAACCTGGAACATCACCTCTTACTCCTTTTTCTGTATGTTTACTCATAACTTTTATGAGCTTATACTTATACCGAAATACTTTAGCTACCGAAGGTTGAGTTCAACAAGTGCTAAAAAACACAGCCCTACCAAGCCAAACCGTTATTGCCAATTATAAAACCATAGACAATGAAAAACTCAAAACTTATTTTAGCCTTGCTTTTAGCACTAGTCACAGTAAGCTGTGCCGATTCTAACCAAACGGAAAACAAAAAGGCAGAGCCTGAAACAGTTGTTAAAGCAGAACCAACGGATCAACAATCAGCTCAAGCTCCAGATGAAAAGACCTCTTTTGCAGGTTTATGGAGTGAGTCTGGTTCTGTCCCATACATAGATATTAAAATTGAAGAAGATGGAACGTTCACGATAAGAGAACTTTTCGATTTGGAATCAAATACTGGAACAACATATAAGGCTGAATATAAAGATGGAATCTTAATAGCAATCGGTGAAGAAGAAGATTTTTATAAATGGACTTTACCAACCTTTAAATTTCTAGATGAAAATATGGATACCGTGGAATATAATTCTGGCCTTGGTCCTTATGAATTGCATAAGACAGACAAGGAAATGCCTAGCGTTGAGTACTTAGCTCCAGAGAATAATGATTAAGCTATAAATGAAACCCAAAACTTGGGTTAAGCTTAATTAGTTTGAAAGGTTCTCTCGCATCTTCCTGAAAGGACTTGTTTTCTGTATAGCTGTCTCCATCCTCATCGGTGAGTGTTTGTTCATACTCGTGAACAAGGTCAAAGTTTCTAATTCTTACCCAATTTTCTTCTGAATCACCAATACAGTTTATGGAAAAAGGAAGGAAACTGAACATCCCACTTGATACAGATACGAGCCCACTTTTGACTGGCGTATATCCTTTTTGCGTTTTTAATGGAATAATAATAGACCCCTGCAATAAATGGAAGCACGCCAAATGTAGCTATCATATAAAACGTAGACCAACCCAATACGCTTTGCTTGAATCCCATCATTGAAAAGAAATTGATAAAGACTCCAAGGATTAGAATCGCATAAATGACTTTACGTAAATGCTTCATAGTTAAGATCGGTCAAAATATTGTAGCAATTAATAATCTCATAGTCTTGAAGCTTCCGCATCCAGGGACCATTCCTTTGAACTCTTATTTTATATTGTGTGAATTCTATTACTTGAAATCACAGGTCTGTATAGTTTCGAAATTAGTACTTTTATTCTAACAGTGAAACCAATATTTCGATATCTAAGTCTGCTTGCTTATGCTACTATAAGTCTTCTAGGGTTTTGGAACATCCATGCGTTAATCGAATGTAACGGGTTCATGTGTAACGTTTTTCCAATTCTTTTAATCTGGAATGTTTTTATTCTTTTAACCGTCACTTTGTTCATGTGCAGACCGCTCCGATTTAAAATGGCGTTCCTTAGAATTATGTTAACAGCGACAGTAATTATAACTGGTTACTGCATTTATTACAACACCATAGAGTATTCAACTTGGTCTAAAAACAAATGGTTTATAGACTATTCGTTGCCCGGCTTATTATTGACATTTGGCTTTATTTTAAGTTGGTTAGTTCCAGTATCGAAAAAAACCATAATTAACAAAACAGGTTGAAAAGCGATTAAGAAAACCTAAATGAAAAAACTAATCCTACCTCTTACTATCTCCATACTATTAAGTGCAGTTAGTACTTACTTTTTACTAATGTGGTTTAGCGGTTATGCAATTGATTCTTCTGTTAAACTTTCAATTAATTATGGGCAAATATTTAAACTGTTTATTACTTCGCTGATCTTCTTTTTGATGCTAATTACATTGCCTTTTCTAGCACATAATGTAGCTCGGTGGCTTGACCTTAAAAAAAGTGATTGGTGGAAATCCTTTCTCTTTCTGGAAGCTTTTATTACTGTCTTTTCTTACTTCTCAACCCCACCAGATTTGATTTCAACCATATTGTTTATCTCAATTTGCCAACCGATCGTACTGGTAAATCTTATCGTATTAAATCGAAAATTAAGTGGAAATAACTAAGACTAAAACGTTAACTGACTCTCAGTTTCAACAGATCAACCGCCTCTGGAATGAAGCATATCCAGAGAACTTCAAAGATCGGTTTGGGTTATTACTGGATGGAGTTCTTAATTACAACCATTATTTAATTGAAGGTAAAAACAATACTGTTCTAGCTTGGGCAGTTGATTTTAAAAAAGACAACGAGGTCCGGTTTTCTATTATTGTGACTGAAAGTCAAAAAGGTAAAGGCTTTGGTGGTCAACTAATGAATCGATTGAAAAACGAGCATGACGTTTTCTTTGGATGGGTTATCGATCATGGCGATGATAAAAAACTGAATGGGGAGAATTATATTTCTCCTTTGTCGTTCTATTTAAAACAAGGAGGTGAAGTTTTACCAAATATTCGCCTTGACACAGAAATAGTGAAAGCTGTGAAAATTAAATTTATAGGCAAACAGAACAAATGAAAGTCGCTTTTTTGGCAGTGTTAATTCTAATCTCATCAACACTGTTTTCACAAGCAGATTCAGTGAAGTCTTCATTACCAGACTTTCCAATTAAAAAACAGAAATGTGGTAAAGAAGAAATCACGTCTGTCCGCACGAATAGAAGAGGTACTAAAACCATAACAAAAGGAATGTGTTATGGTGTTGTCGGATATTACACCTACATGGATCCTCCTCCGCCCAAATACGGGAATGGAATAAAGTTTAGGAGAGTTGAGCGAATATTAAAATAAGGTTCACAGCTTAGGCCAATCGAAAGAAATTAATTTAACTCTTTGTAACTTTCAAATAGAGTTGTCCGTCATACCTTTGAACGCTATCAATGACAAGGCAAGAATATAATAAAGCTGTTGACCTTTTTTCGGATAACCTATATCGGTTTATCCTTAAAAACATGCGCGATGTTGAGAAATCTAAAGACATCGTTCAAGACACCTTTATGAAGCTTTGGGATAAGCATGAGGAAGTATCCTATGAAAAGGTGAAGTCATATATGTTTTCCACAGGATACCGTACCATGATCGATTTGATAAGAAGGGATAAAAAACAAGCTCGAATTGAAGATGCTGATTTGGACAAATTAACTACTTCAGAACAATATTCCGACTTGCAACAAGTACTTCATGATGCTATAGAAAAACTACCAGAAGATCAAAAGGCTGTGATTTTACTTCGAGACTATGAAGGATACAACTACGATGAGATAAGCGAAATCACAGGACTAACCGCCTCTCAGGTTAAAGTATATATCTATAGAGCTAGAAAATTTTTACAGAAATACATTGGAAACGTTGAGGTTCTAATTTGATGGGAACGATTAATAAACATAACTACGAAACTTACTTCTTGGATTACCATGAAGGAGCTCTTTCTCGCGAAGAAATGACAGCTGTAGTGTTGTTTATTGAAACCAATGAAGAATTCATGGAAGAGTTCTACAACTTTAAGAATGTCTCTTTAGCTCCTGCTGGTTCTGAAGTCATTGAAGCGGATAAAATTGGGTTGTATCAAGGCCCTGTCGTTGCTAACAGAGAAGATTACTTTGTTGGTTTGGTAGAAGGTGATTTAACTGCCGAAGAAGAACTTCAAGTCTCCGAATTAATCGAACAACATCCAATTTTTCAAAAAGAACTTGCAGCTTTTGAAACAGCGAAACTAGCGCCCATCTTTGTGGCTTATCCAGGTAAAAAAGCACTGAAAAAATCTGGTGTGCTAATTCCGTTATTCAAATTCGCTATTCCTGCCGCTGCAGCATCGATTATCGTTTTATTCTTGCTAAACTTTGGTGGATTAGATCGTCAGTACGACCGGCACACAAGCGGATTATCCGATGAGTTAACCGATTTATCTAAGTATTACGCTAATCTTTCCCCAGTACTTTATGTTGCTCCAAACTATCCTACAAATAGCAACATCAAGCATGCAGGCCAACCAACTGAAGATGGCAAAAAGCCCAATTATGGGGGAATTCAAAAAATGGCCATTAAAGAAGTCAATCAGTTAACTGTGTCAACTTCAGGAAATTTACAGAGTGATTTTATAAAACCAGATGGCCCAAACGAGTTTCAGGCTGCTAATGCTTATCCTGTTGATCAATCAATTAACCTTTTAGCAAAAGCTACTCAGCTTGCGGACCAAAAAATTAATGGCGAATCGAAACAAAACGCTGCTTCTACCCCGATTAAATTTATAGAGAAAAGCATTGCGAACGTTACCAAAAAGAAGACAGAAATTATTAAAACAGAGACACGAGAAAGAAAGAAATTCTCCCTTAAAATAGGCGGATTCGGGTTCTCTAGATCTAAAGGGAAAAAGAAATCTTAACCTCATCTGTAACAAAATCGAATAGCTTTCCGTCACACTTATAAGAACTTAAAACAACGATCATGAGTACATTTAAATTAATATTAACCGTCATTTTAATTGGAACATTTAGCGCAGCGATTTGCCAAGCAGATACTACCGAATATCGCTGGGGAAAGAGACGAGTAATTATTATCAATGCACATGGTGACACAGCGGTGGACGAGTGGGCTGATTTTGATTTGTCTGACACATTATCTGACAATGAAGACAAAGATGTTTTAGAGGCGATTGGTCAGTTACAAATAGGAACCAATGGATTCATGACCGCAGATAACTCTTTAAGCCTACCTAGTAACATGTCGTTAATGGAGGTAGACTATCAAAAATCAAGATCATTCTCTGCGAATATGATGTGGTACGTTAATAAAATGAGAAAATCAACTTTTTATGTAAGCCCTGGAATCGGATTAGACTACAAAAGTTATTTCTTCAAAAACAA
>JBLIOB010000173.1:0-8772 GCA_047639575.1 Parvicellaceae bacterium | reverse complement strand
AACCAAGAAAGACGTCATACGAAAATCGGAAAAGTTCCGCCTGATAATATCTATTATCAGAAAGCTATGGCTTCTTAATAAATTAAGAATTAACTTAATCCTGTCCTAAGGATGGGGAGTACTTTACTTGATATACGTTTTATGTCGTTTACGATCAGTAGTTTATCGAACTGATTGTAACTAAACAACCTACTTAAGTTTTATATTAATAGTGACTTTAACATTCGTTGTTGAAAACTGAACATGAAGAACCTAACCGTTTTATTCATCTTGTGCTGCGCTTTGTCCGTTTCTTACGGTCAGAAAAAAACGGTTGTTGACGTTTCTAAAAAAGTAGGGTTAGGCGGAGCAAGAAATGTTGAGGTTTTGTCCCGTAAATTAGCTGGCCGTTGGGACTCGGAATCAGATAAATATTTAGCAATCTACACATGGGTTATCCATCGGATAAAGTACGATGTAAAAAACATGGACTTTGGTGACATCAAGAGTCAATCCTCAAAAAAGACCTTAAGAAAAAGAAAAGGAGTCTGCATGCATTATGCTCAGTTGCTTGAGGATTTATGTTTAGCAGCAGATCTTACATGTGAGAAAATAGATGGAAATGTAGACCGCGACCTTTGGGTTTATGAGTACCCAAATTCATATCATATTGCCGATCACTCGTGGAACGGATTGAAGATTGATGACGAATGGCAATTGGTCGATGCCACTTTTGATGCTGGATATGTTGAGCAAAAGAGGAGAAGAGGACGAGCATTATTGAAAACGCTGTTTAATATTCCATATGTTAGAAATAAACTAAAGTTTGTCCGAGCACCAACCTTTGAGCGATACAATATGGCACCGGAAGAAATGATTATTGATCATCTTCCAGAGTCTCCAATGTGGCAATTATTAAAAGACACCGTGCCTGTAGATTCTTTTCGACTAACAATAAATGAGAAACGGGCCTATATAAGAACTAGAACGGCTGCAGGTCTGTATAATTTTAATGATTCAATCGAGCATTATCAATCTTCTGAATTTCAAGCAAGGGTTAACGGGTGGTCAACGGTCAATTATAATGATACGAACTATTTTGCTTATGCATACGGCCAAGAGGATTACGTATATCTCAATTTGGTTAAATACGGTGATACGGAAATAGAGCAAGTTGAAGATCTTGAAGAACGATACTTGGAATACGACACTCTAAATCATTATATCGATTTAGCTAAAGCAGGTTATACGCATCAGAAAAATATCGAGAAAAGTGTCCATGGTCAATTTAGAAATTCACAAATTGCCAGATACAAATTAGTGCGTAAAGAAAATACGGACGTAATTAGAAGGACATCAAGAAATATTGCGAATTCCTCTAAAATGTATAAGAGTCTCCATCGGGAGAATAAATCGTTAAAGGAGAAACAACAAAAATTGGATATCGCTATATATAAATTAAGCGAGAGTCAATTGAAAACAAAAAGTCCAGCAGATGAATATTCTCAAAAAGTGGTCAATACTAGCATGGCCATTGTAGCCGGAAATGAAGAAGCAATAAATAAATTAATAGAAGCTAACGATAGTGTGAGGGCACAATTGAACGTTTTGGCTACAGTTCTTCCGCAGTTATCAAGATCCATTTCGGATACGATAACTGCTCAGACAGGTGAGACAGTTGAAGCTGAATTATGGTTAATTAAATTTTTAGCGATCTACGATTCAGTGTACATGGCCACAAGATTAAAGTCGAAATACATAGACACCGTTCATTTGCATATGCGTGACAGTATGTTTACCATGTTAAAAAAGACTCGAAAGCAATTAATAAATCAGCATCATAAGAACGTGATGCGCATGAAAAAACTATGGAAATCCTCACAATCGAGTTACGCTGAGATGTCAAAACACGCTGATGTGAGTGACTTGACCGAGGGTATTGAAAATTTGAAAGTTGAAGTGCTAAAAGAATATATTGAGCAAGAAGGAGTCCTAAATCGGCTTAAGCTTCAGAATAGCATGCTGAAGAAATGGCTTAAAAGAGACCGATCAAATCAAAAGAGTCTCAAAGGAGCCACGTTATGGGAAAAGAAAACAGAAGGTCACAGGCACTATAAAAACCAAATAAAGGAAAGAGACCGTTACTTCTATCGACTAAAAGAAATAAGAACGCATAAAGAATACTTGTCTGAAAACAAAGTCCATATTCGAGCAAAACTTCATGAAATTAAAGATGAATTAAAAGTGCGGGAGGAGAAGCTAGAAAATACGGAAGCTAAAATAATGGCGAAAAGCAAATAGACAATTAGGTTCTTCTATTGAAAACGAAAACTCAAGCACAAAAAAAACCCTTTGTCTAAACAAAGGGTTTTCAATTTTTTAAAACTAGGATTATTTAATAATCTGTCTGATTAGCAGCCTTCACCGTAATCAACTTCTTTTACTTTGAAATCTTCTCCGTAATCAACGATTTTAATTTTAAACTTCTCACCGTAATCTACGGCTTTCCATTTTCCTACTTTGTCTTCGCCATAGTCTACGTATTTGATTTTCAAATCTTCGCCATAGTCGACAAATTTCACTTTGTAGTCTTCACCATAATCTACGAATTTTACTTTTCCGTATACGTGGCATCCTTTTCCCTCTGAATCAGCATTGTCAGCAGAGATGAATGAAAAACCAGTAAGTAACAGAGCGCTAGCTCCGGCAGCAAATAATAATTTTCTCATTGTTCTTTTCTTTTTAACAGGCTAGAAGGTACAAAAAAAAAGCCCTTTGGTTTAGATGAAGGGCTTTTTAATTACGTATGAACTCGATATTTTAACTGTAAATAACAAATTCAAGATGAGTCTATGCAGAGACGTTCATGGAGTCTACAATGTTATTAAATGTGGCGCTAGGTCTCATGCTAATTGAAACTGTATCCATATTGGGGTGGTAGTAACCACTTAAGTCAATCGAGTTTCCTTGAGATTCATTCAGTTCAGAAACGATTTGATCTTCGTTAGCTGCAAGTTCTTGTGCTAGACTAGTAAAATTGGCTGCTAGCTCCGTATCTCCTGTTTGTGCTGCTAATGCCTCCGACCAGTACTTCGCTAAATAATAGTGACTTCCTCGGTTATCAAGTTCGCCAACTTTCCTTTTAGGAGATTTTCCAGTCATCAATAATTTTGTAGTTGCCTCATCAAGCGTTTCTGCTAAAATCAACGCTTTAGAATTATTGCAAGTTTCACCAACATGAGTTAAGGAAACCGCTATCGCCAAAAACTCACCCAAAGAATCCCATCGTAAGTGATTTTCCTTGCTGAATTGTTGAACATGTTTTGGAGCGGAGCCACCAGCACCTGTTTCAAACAATCCACCGCCATTCATTAGTGGTACTATTGAAAGCATTTTAGCACTTGTGCCTAATTCTAATATCGGAAATAAATCAGTTAAATAATCTCGCATGACATTACCAGTTACCGAAATCGTGTTCTCGCCTTTTATTATTCTCTCTAATGTAAATGAACATGCTGATTCAAGGTCCATTATTCTAATGTCTAATCCACTTGTATCATGGTTAGGTAAATACTTGTTAATTTTCGAAATGATTTGTGCATCATGAGCTCTCTTTTCATCTAACCAAAAAATTGCAGGCCAACCAGTTGCTTTTGCCCGGTTTACACAAAGTTTAATCCAGTCTTGTATTGGCGCATCTTTAACTTGACAAGCTCTCCAGATATCACCTGTTTCTACTTCATGTTCGATTAAAGTTGTTCCGTTTTGATCAATAATTCTAACTGTACCGTTGGCTGACATCTCAAAAGTTTTGTCATGAGATCCATACTCTTCTGCTTTCTGAGCCATTAAACCAACATTTGGAACTGTCCCCATTGTTGTTGGATCAAAAGCACCGTGCTTTTTACAGAACTCGACTACAACTTTATAAATGCCTGCGTAACTACTATCTGGAATAACTGCCTTAGTATCTTGTGAATTACCTTCCGCATTCCACATTTGACCTGACGTTCTAATCATTGCAGGCATAGATGCGTCAATGATTACATCACTTGGCACGTGAAGATTGGTAATTCCCTTGTCAGAATCCACCATAGCAAGAGCAGGTCCATTATCGAAACAAGCTTTTATATCTGCCTCAATCGCTGCTTTTTCATCTGCAGGAAGTGTACTTATTTTACTGATTAAGTTTCCAAATCCGTTATTTACGTCAACACCTATCTCATCTAATTTTGCACCATGGTTTTCAAAAACAGTTTTAAAGAATGTCTTAACTGCATGACCGAAAATGATTGGGTCAGAAACTTTCATCATTGTTGCTTTCATGTGCAACGAGAATAGTTGTCCTTTTTCCTTTGCGTCACTAATGTGATGTTCTAAGAATTTAATGAGTGCTTTTTTACTTAATGTAGTCCCATCAATTATTTCTCCATTTAAAACTGGAAATTCTTTAAGCGTTTTAACACTGCCATCTTCATCAGTAAATTCGATCTTAACCGAACCGGCTTCATTAATAGTTACAGATTTTTCATTTGACTGAAAATCTCCAGCGCCCATTGTAGAAACTTCTGAAATTGATTCAGAGCTCCAAGCACCCATAGAATGAGGGTTGTTTTTAGCGTATTGCTTTACTGCTCCCGGTGCTCTTCTGTCTGAGTTTCCTTCTCTAAGAACGGGATTTACTGCGCTACCTTTAACCTTGTTGTATTTAGCCGAAATTTCAATCTCTTCAACTGTTTGTGGGTTGTCTACAAAATCCGGAATGTTTAAACCGTGCGCTTGAATTTCTTTAATGGCCGCTTTAAGTTGTGGGATAGATGCGCTAATGTTTGGAAGCTTTATAATGTTGGCTTCAGGCAATTTCGCTAATATTCCAAGTTCAGCTAATGCATCTGGAATTTGCTGTCCTTCCTCTAAGCGGTCTGGAAAAAGTGATATGATTCTCGCAGCTAAAGAGATGTCTTTTGTTTCAATTTCAATTCCTGAACTTTCAGTGAAGAGTTTCACTATTGGAAGTAAAGATTGAGTCGCGAGCAATGGTGCTTCGTCAGTAATTGTATAAACTATTTTTGGTTTTTGCATTAGAAATCAACTTTAAAGATCATGAACAGATCTGGTTTTCAGATACTATTTAAGGGTGGCAAATGTAGTTGAAACGAAGGGTATTGTCAAGAAATTTGACTAATAATCTAAATCCAAATTCAGTAAATCTTTTAGCTTATTTAAAGACGGATTTTTTTCAGCCAGCTTTTCAAATTTATCTCTAGTAGTATAAAGCGCATTACCAGATTCAGTTTTAACCAACACCGTTTTCAATTGAATTTGAAAATTATTAAGTTCATTTCGTAAATAATCTAGGAACTCCATTTTTTCAAGAGCAAGAACTTCTTCTTGAACAGTATTGTCTATAGATAATTCAATTACGAAGTCTGGCTTTAGTTCTGGCTTATGCTTGGTTAATGTTGCATGTAAATTTGTTTTGCCATTATTCTTCATTCGATTGGCATAATTATTCCATTTCAGCATCAAATCATCTACTCCAAAATTGTCTTTTGGTTTATTTGATAAGTCTTCATCTTTAGTCTCTTTTTCATCCTTTCCTTTATCGTTCAGGATTGAATTAATAGAAATGGAAGATTTTCTTTTAGTTGAATTAAATCCAACATTTCTATTTACTTCTTTTTTAGAAGCTTCATGTTCAGCTTTTCTGTTTTCATCGGGTGATGTTTTATCTTGAACTTCAGTTCCTGTATTAACAGATACACCAGATGCTGGCTTTGGACCTTTAGGTTTAATGTCGGAAATAGTGTCTTGGGTGAACTTTGCTAACTGCTCGGGAGTTAACTCTTTAAATCCAGGAGGGATTATGCTGATGTTAATTCGGGCTTTTTTTTTTCACCCGATTGATCAGTAGCAGTTATCGAGCAGAGTTGCATCATAGCTAGTTCAACCAAAAGTCGCTGGTTCTTGCTGGCTTTATAACTGATATCAGCTTTACTTAATAATTCAATTCCAGTTAGAAGAAATCGCTGGTCAACTTCTTGTGATTGTTCTGAATATCTCTTTTTAACTGCATCTCCAGCATCTAGTAAGTCCAAGGTAGATGGATCTTTACATACAAGTAAATCTCTAAAATGACTTGCCATACCGTTTACGAAATGATGTCCATCAAAACCTTTTGATAAAATTTCATCAAAAGCAATTAAAGCAGCTGGAATGTCATTTTCTAAGTAGTGCTTTGTTAACCTAAAGTAATAGTCGTAATCAAGAATGTTTAAATTCTCAAGAACTGAGCTATAGGTAATGTTTTTTCCTGAAAAAGAAGCAAGTTGATCAAACAAGGAGAGTGCATCTCTTAACGCTCCATCGGCTTTTTGAGCGATAATAGTCAGGGCTTCGTCTTCCGTTTTAATGTCTTCTTCTTTTGCAATGAACTTTAAGTGGCTTGCGATATCCTTAACTTGGATTCGGTTAAAATCAAAGATTTGACACCTTGAAAGAATCGTAGGAATAATTTTGTGCTTCTCGGTAGTTGCTAAAATGAAAATAGCGTGAGCTGGCGGTTCTTCAAGTGTCTTCAAAAAAGCATTAAATGCTTGTTGAGAGAGCATGTGAACCTCATCAATAATGTAAACTTTGTAGCTTCCATTTTGTGGAGGAATGCGGACTTGATCCGTTAATTGTCTGATGTCATCAACAGAGTTGTTGGAGGCAGCATCTAATTCAAAGATGTTAAAAGCGTGTTCTTCTAATTCTTTTCCATCAACTTCATTAATGGTTTTCGCGAAGAGTCTAGCACAAGTTGTTTTTCCTACACCTCTCGGGCCACAAAACAAATAAGCATGCGCAAGTTGATTAGATTCTATAGCGTTAACCAGCGTATTTGTTATGGAAGATTGGCCCACGACACTTTCCCAAGTGGTAGGTCTGTATTTTCTAGCCGATACAACGAAATCGCTCATAATCCTTTATTGGAAGGAGAACAAAGATAGAAATCTAGGAAGTAAATACAGCTAGAGTTATCAACAGATGTTGACTATTTTGTCAATTTAAATTCTGTACGCCTGTTCTGCTGTCTACCTGCTGGATTGTCCTTGCCGTTTGCAAGCTGATTCTTTTCCAATGGAACTTCTGCTCCAACCCAGTTAAGAGTGATTCGATCTGCTTTAACTCCAAGTTTGATAAGCTCACGTTTCACTTTCTTAGCTCTTTCCCGTGATAGTCGTTTGTTGTATCTAACATTACCAAGATTATCAGTATGTCCCGTGATTTCTATTTTGAAATCTTTGTTCTTAGTCAATAGTTCGGCAAGTAGATTGATGTCTTTTTTAGACGATTGGATAATGGTAATTCTATCAAACACAAAGAATAAGGAGTTGAACTCAAATTCATTCATTGCACTTGTTACTTCTGGATCCTTATCAATTGATGGGTCTACTTTGATTGCAACTGGAGGATTTAGCGCGTCAAAATGAGCCATTGCTAATGAGGTTGATAACACTATTTCAACATCCGTGATTTTTGCAAATCCCTTTTTCTCAAGCTCCATAATGCTAAGGACAGTTTCTTCTTGAACATCCTTTTTAGCTAAAACACGAACGTTCGATTCTGCTAATTTCATTTCAGGTTCAGTGTCGAATCTTTCGTTGACTTTTTGATAGGGTAAAACTTCGTAGGATTGGCCTGGTCTTAAAGGGAAAATAAATGATCCTTCCGAATTGGTTTTAATAGTGTTCGCCACTTTCCCCGTCTCTATTTCATATATTGAAATATCTAAATCCGTAACTGCTTTACCTAGGTCATCTTTTGCAATTCCTACAATCATATCGATTCGGTCGGGATTAGCAATAAAGTAAATATCTTGATTACCAGTTCCACCTTTTCTAAATGAAGAGAAATAGGCATCACCACCTCGGACAACAGGGTAATAGAAGATGTCATCACCTGGGCTGTTAATAGGCATACCCATATTTACTGGCTCACTCCATTTTCCAGATTCATTTTTCTCAGACTTGAAAATATCAAATCCGCCAATGGTATTATAACCATTTGAAGAAAAGTATAGTGTGTTACCATTATTTGCAAGAAAAGCCCCATCCTCATCTTCGTCAGAGTTAATATCATTTCCAAGGTTTTCAATTTTTCCAGTTGCAGCATGCAGAATCCAAATATCTCTAAACCCTTTCGTGCCTTTTCTGTCTGACGTAAAGACAATGTCCTTGTTTGCTGTTACTATTCCGTGAGATTCCCACGCTTTCGAGTTAATGTTCAAACCTAGTTTGGTAGGAGGAGACCATTTGCCCTTTACCATTTTAGCCTCAAGAATATCTCCACCGTTTGGGTCTTCCCCGTTAAATTGGTATATTAATATTTCCGTTTCGTCTGGGTTTAAATAAAGTATTGACTCGTGAGTAGCGGTGTTTAATGTTGAAACAGTTTCCAATTCGCTCCATACACCCCTACCGTATTGAATTTGATAAATGTCTTCGTAATACTTGCCATCTGCATCTCGTAATTCAGTTGAACTACCCGATCTACTTCTTCTTGAAGTGAAATACATAACTTCTCCATTGTGATTGGGGATTGGCCGATACTCTGGTTCCGCAGAGTTGGTCATGTTTAAAGGGAATAAAATAGACGATTGATCCATGTTTTTAGTCAATTCGAGTGCGCTATTAACCTCTGCTAATCTTTTCTCTGCAAGATATCGTTCATCTGATTTTTGTTTAGACAAATAACTTAAATAAGTTTCAAATTGCTTTTTCGCTTTTTCAAATTCGTAATTTAAATGAT
>JBLIOB010000172.1:0-8775 GCA_047639575.1 Parvicellaceae bacterium | reverse complement strand
CTTTCTCAAAATCGCATCGGCTTATAAAAGCGAGTGGTTTTGAAGAAAGTCCAAAAACCAAAAATTATGTTACCAGTAAGATTTCACAATACGACAGCGCCAAATTTTTCAAACCTTTTTGACGAGTTTTTCAGTAAGGATAATGAGTACAATGCTTCGTGTTCTACAACTACTCCTTCTGTTAATATCATTGAGAGTAATGATTCATTCACAGTTCAAGTAGCAGCTCCAGGATTAGAGAAAAAAGATTTTAATGTAGCCGTTGACGGAAAAAGTTTAACCATTTCGTCTGAAAAAGAAATAGAAGCCTTAAAAGAGGGTGATAAATTCAGAAAGAAACAATTTTCATTTTCGAAATTTAAAAGAACCTTCAGTATTCCAGATTCATTGGATGGAGAGAACATTAAAGCAGATTATAAAAGCGGAATTTTAAATGTTGCTATACCAAAAAAGGAACCAGTAAAGAAAGAAGTAAAACAGATTAAAGTTGGTTAGTGTGGGGGTGACGATCAAACGTCACCGAGGTTAAAAAAGAGAGGGGTACTGAAAGGTGCCCTTTTTTTTTATTTTTAAGCAACGAATTATGCGAATGAACGTCTGTGTATTAAATGCCTACCTAAATGAAATTTATACTCGCCTCAATTTTTGCGTTATGCGCAAGTTTTTCATATTCCCAATGTATCATGACGCTGCAACCTGGTCCGACCAATGGAAAGGACGCAATTGTTTTTGGACTTCCTTGTTCTGCCCCATGGGCGAGTGCCACAGCTGGTAGACCATGCGACACTTCCAATAGAGGAGATGCTCGTTCTAATTTAGTCTCGTCTTGGACTTATCTTGGGGTGCCAGCAGATCACAGAGCATTTGTAGAATTCGATTTAGATTCTTTAGCTTTTTCAGGATGTACTGTAGCAAATGCAACACTAGTACTTTATCCAGATTCAGCTTCTACAAGTTATTCTTGCGGTTCAGGATCAACGGTACACCCATGTCAAGATAATTCAATGGAAATAATGCGAGTTATTTCTAGCTGGGATGAACATATCCTTAATTGGGTGAATCAACCGGGAGTAACTACTGCTACAAGTTCTGCTGATGTAATCACTACTACAAATTTTTCGAGTCCATATGATACGGTCACATTAAATCTAACCGATATGGTTAATTACTGGCTGGCTAATCCTACAGATAATCATGGATTAAGAATGAGCTTAATTGCTGAAACCTATTATTCGAAAGTGAACATGTCATCAAGTGATCATCCAGACGCTGGTAGAAGACCAAAATTAATTTTGGAATTGAATTGCCCAGGCTCTTGTACGAATTTGGTAGAAGGAAATGTATATGACGATGTAAATGCTAATTGTAATCAAGACCCAGGAGAAAACGGATTGAGTAATTGGATGGTTAAAATTACTCCCGGTCCTTTTTATGCAATTACTGATGCGAATGGATATTACAGTGCTTGGATTAATAATTCAACTTACAATGTTGAAGTGATAAGCTATAATAACTACTTGTGGGATTCGGTTTGTCCGGTTGCCCCAGCCTACAATATTGTTACTCCGGCCGTGGCAGGAGATACAGTGTCAGGAATAGATTTTGCCATGACTGCAGATGAGTATTGCACTGATTTATGGGTTGATATAGGTTCGAATTTTCTACGAAAATGCCATACTGAAATTTACAACGTCAGTTATTGTAATAACGGAAATGTGGCAGCAACGGGAGTTGAAGTAACTCTTAATATACCAGCGATGCTTATTCCACTTACTTCTTCTATCCCTTGGGTTCAATCAGGATTAGATTATACATTCACCCTTGGAACATTAAATCCAGGCGATTGTGGAAACTTTCATGTTGAATTGCAGGTATCTTGTGCTACCAATTTTGGAGAAACGTATTGTGTAGAAGCAATGATCGGCCCTCAGCTTCCGTGTACCCAACCGGTGGATACTACTGGAGTAATCTGGGATAAGTCTAGCGTTAGCGTTGAAGGTGAATGTCAAGATTCTGTAGTTTGTTTCGTAATCACAAACACAGGGGATCCTGGAAATGGAGATATGGATGGACCTTCAGACTATCGGATTTATGAAGATGGAATCTTAGTTTTTTCTGGAACTTTCCAAATAAACGGTGGAGCCGATACTACCATTTGCTGGCCCGCTAACGGAAGTACTATCCGATTAGAAGCTGATCAAAGACCTGGACATCCTGGGTTCAGTAATCCAAACGATATTATTGAAGATTGTGGAAACAGTGGAGGAATTTATCCTTTAGGATTCGTTATTATTCAGCCAGAGGATGATGATAATAATTACATCTCCATTGAGTGTCAAGAAGTGAGGGCTTCCTATGATCCGAACGACAAAACGCCTACTCCTTTTGGAGTAGAATGGGCCAATTTTATAAGTTCTGATGATAAAATGGAATATAAAGTAAGGTTCCAAAATACTGGAAATGATACAGCGTTTGACATAACTGTTTACGATACGCTTACTTCATATTTGGATGTGGAAACACTTATTCCAGGTGTTAGTAGTGACTATTATGAGTTTTCAATTATTGATTCAAATGTTTTAAGATTCCATTTTCCCAATATTATGTTACCAGATAGTAACGTAAATGAAGTTGAAAGTCACGGATTCTTTAAGTTCAAAATTGATCAAGTTCCGGGCAATGCCCCAGGAACTAGAATTGAAAATAGAGTTGGAATATATTTCGATTATAATGAAGTGGTATTAACGAATACAGCTTATAATACCATTGAGTATCCAGGAGGCGCCACTTCAATTGATGAAGGAAACTCTTACGGTGAAGTAGGTGTCAAAGTATATCCAAACCCATTTGACCAGTTTGCTTGGTTAGAGCTTTCTGCGGAATTGGAAGGGGACTTAAATTTTAAACTATACAACCTTATGGGTGAATTAGTTCAGGAGAAGATCTTCACTGGTTCGAAATATGAGATTAACAAAGAGGCCCTACAGAGTGGAGTCTATTTATACGTAGTCTCCAGAGATGGAAACCCAATTGGCTCAGGAAAGTTGATGATTCGCTAGAAATTAATATTCGATGTCGAAGTTATTCCTACCACCGAATTCTTGTTGTCTTTCAATAAAAGCTTCGATTAGCAAGTTGCTTTGCGCGTCAAAGCCATTGGCCATTAGGTCGTAATGAGCTTTGTCGTCATCGGTATAGTCCTCATCCGGGATCAGCAAATTATTAACTACTTCAATCAACTCGTTTTTAGAAGCGTGAATAATGAAATCACTTAGATCCATTAAACTTTGCTTTAGTTCTTGCCCACCTTCAATATTTACATCGGAAATTCCTGCTTTACACTTTTTGCCAGCTTTATGAAGTTCATCTAACGCTGACCACATTTCGTCTTCTTGATAGGTGTCGAAAGTTTCGTAAAGCACATCTAACGCATCAACGATGTCAATCTCATAATCGACCAATTCATCATTGAAACTTATAAGTTCAGATACAGTAGGGCCGCAACTTGATAGGGTGATAATGGAAGCGAGTGTAATTAAGAGTGTAATTTTTTTCATGTTTAGATTTTTTTTAAAAAATGGATCCGTCTTCCAATTGTAAATGGAAGTTGTGGGCTTTCGCAAAAGCCTTCTGTTCAGTAATGAATTCGTTCATTATTCTTGTTGTACGCTTTTCATAAAGATCAACTATTTCCATGTATTTAGCTTCGTCCTCTGAATCATATTCCTGACTTGGAATTTCCAATAACGTTATTAATTCAAGAAGTTCGTTTTCGCAACTGTATTCTGCATAATCAAGGAATTCCAGTAGGACATTTTTCAACCTTTTACCTTTTTCAAAAGACAAAGAGTCGGCCAAAACTTTTGCCTCGAGTACTTCACTTTTAAGTATAGCAAGTTGGTCATGCATTAGTTGCGGATCGTAGGTTTCAAGGGTAGATATTAAATTAACTTGAGCATCTACGATTTTAGATTGGAGGTTAGCCAGTTTGTTACAGTAGTTTAGCGCTTGGTCTCTTTTAGCGTTACAAGAAAAAAAAAGCACCGCCAACGGCAGTGCTATCCATAAACTTAAATTTTTCATTAAAGCGTTCCTCGGTTTTCCTGCTCTCTTTCGATTGCTTCAAAAAGTGCTTTAAAGTTTCCTTTTCCAAAAGATTGAGCTCCTTTTCGCTGAATAACTTCAAAGAACATAGTTGGTCTGTCTACAACAGGCTTAGTGAACAACTGTAGTAAATAACCTTCTTCGTCTCTGTCAATAAGAATACCGTGTTTCTTCAGTACTTCGATGTCTTCATCAATTTCTCCAACCCGATCTAGTAAGTCCGTGTAATAATTGTCTGGCACATATAAAAACTCAACTCCGCGATCTCTCATTTGAGATACTGTATCTACGATATCATCAGTCGCTACTGCAACGTGCTGAACACCTGCACCATTATAAAAGTCTAAATACTCTTCAATTTGAGATTTCTTTTTTCCTTTAGCTGGTTCATTGATAGGAAATTTAATTCTTCCATTTCCATTAGACATCACCTTACTCATCAGTGCAGTGAATTCAGTTGAGATATCGTTATCGTCAAATGAAATAATCTGTGCGAAGCCCATTACTTTTCCGTAGAATTCACACCATTTATTCATTTCATCCCAGCCAACGTTTCCAACCATATGGTCGATAAATTTCAATCCTACTGGTTCAGGGTTGTAATGTGATTCCCATTTCTTGTAGCCGGGTAAAAATATACCGTTGTAGTTTTTTCGCTCTACAAATACATGAACCGTTTCACCGTAAGTATGTATTCCAGATTTGATCACAACACCATCAGCGTCTTCAGACTTGGTTGGCTCCATATAACTCTTAGCACCTCTTTTAGTGGTTTCTTCCCATGCCTTTGTAGCATCGTCTACCCATAAGGCTACAACTTTAACACCATCACCATGATCATCGATATGCTGATTGATAACACCACCTTTTTCAAGTGAAGTTGTTAATACTAATCTGATTTTATCTTGTTTTAAAACATAAGATACTCGATCGGTAACTCCAGTTTCTAAACCAGCATAAGCCTCACTTTGGAAGCCAAATGCAGTTTTGTAAAAATGCGCAGATTGCTTAGCATTCCCTACGTATAGTTCAACGTAATCTGTTCCTAAAAGTGGAAGAAAATCTTCCGCTTCAGCGAATAATTTCTTTAGTCCGTACTCTGTGTTTTGAAGATTCTTTAGATCTTTTATTTCTGCTGCCATAATATTTATTTTAAAGTGGTTAGTTCAAATAGAAAGTAACTTAAAGCTTTCCTCTTTTAACTTTCCTCTTATTTAATGTTCTATCCAGGATTTATGATAATCTCCTTCGTCTAAAGCTAATGCTTGTTTTGTTAATTTGAGCGGCTTGAAGGTGTCTACCATTACCGCTAATTCATGTGTTTCTTTTTGGCCTATACTTCGTTCCATTGCTCCTGGATGAGGTCCGTGAGGAATTCCACCGGGGTGAATCGTTATCATGCCTCTTTCGATGTGGTTTCTACTCATAAAATCTCCATCTACGTAGTATAAAACTTCATCTGAATCGATATTACTATGGTTATAAGGAGCTGGCACTGATTCGGGATGATAATCATATAGTCTTGGACAAAAGGAGCAAACGACAAATGCGTTCGTTTCAAATGTTTGATGAACGGGAGGTGGCTGATGTATTCTCCCAGTTATTGGTTCAAAATCATGAATAGAGAAAGCGTAAGGAAAATTGTATCCATCCCACCCTACAACGTCAAACGGATGACTTGCGTAGATGTATTGATGAATCATTCCTTCCTTCTTTACTTTTATTAAGAAGTCTCCTTCTTCATCATGTGTTTCTAATTCTTCCGGTCTTCTTAAATCTCTTTCGCAATAAGGTGAATGCTCCAGCAATTGTCCAAAATGGTTTCGATATCGCTTCGGAGTGTACATTGGTGAGAAAGATTCAACAATGAACAACCGATTGTTTTCATCGTTAAATTCCATTTGATATATCATTCCTCTTGGAATCATCAAATAGTCGCCATAAGAAAACTCAATATTTCCTAAGAGCGTTTTCAGTTTACCTGATCCCTCATGAATGAAAATCATCTCATCACAATCCGCATTTTTATAGAAATACTCGGTTTGGGATTTAGTAGGAGAAGCCAATACGATGTGGCAGTCATTGTTCACTAAAACAGGAACACGACTTTCTAGATAATCTTCAGTGGGCTTAACTTTGAAACCGTTCAAGGCATAAGGCTTCATGTTTTTCTCAATCGCTATTTCCGGAGAAACGTCATAAGATTCTAAGACCTCTTTCACCATCGTTGGTCGATGGCAATGGTATAGTAAGGAAGACATCCCATCAAAACCAATAGTGCCGAATAGCTGCTCGTAGTAGAAACTACCGTCTGGTTTCTTAAAAGTTGTGTGCCTTTTGTGCGGGATTTTCCCAAGTTTATGATAAAAGGGCATTGAATATTTTTTTAGTTAATAATTGAATTAATAAGCTTCTCTACGCAAGTCTCATTCTGGATTGCGCTTCGTGACTGTTTTAAGATCAATTATATGTAAATAGCTTGTTTGATACATGCTTAACAAATATATCTTTTTTATAAAGGAATAATATTGATAAATGTCAGTTTCGCGAATTGGCCTACGGCCAAGGTTAATAATGATTAAATGGAAAAGGAATGATACAATGGAAAAGGAATGATAGAGTGGAAAAGGAATGGTAGAATGGAAAAGAAATGATTTAATGATAGAATGGAAAAGGAATGATAGAATGGAAAAGGAATGGTAGAATGGAAAAGAAATGATTTAATGATAGAATGAAGAAATGTGGTAATAGAAAGGTGATTTACATTTTCTTCCTTCATTCTATCATTCTATCATTCTATCATTGTCTCATTCCTTTCCCCTACCTTCGGCATCATGCCTAAATACGATTACTCGTTAAGTTCAAAATTGCCAGCAGTTGGCACAACGATATTTACTACAATGTCTGGTTTGGCGAATAAAGAAAACGCAATCAACCTTTCTCAAGGATTTCCAGATTTCCCAATCGACAAGAAACTTTCTGGCTTAGTCAGTAAGTTCATGGAAGCAGGTGATAATCAATATGCACCAATGCCAGGAGCTATTCAGTTGCGAGAAGCTTTGGTTGAAAAAATTGAGCGAATTTACGGAGCGGTTTATAGCCCTGATACAGAAATTACGATTACTGTCGGAGCTACCCAAGCGATTTATACTGCAATATCAGCTTTGGTTAGGGAGGAAGACGAAGTAATTATATTCTCTCCTGCATACGATTGCTATGAGCCAGCTATTGAGATCAACGGAGGGAAAACGATTTTTGTAAAATTAAAGTCTCCAGAATATCAGGTGGACTGGGAAGAAGTTAAAAAGCTGGTTTCCCGTAAAACCAAAATGATTATCATCAATTCTCCTCACAACCCGACTGGAAGTATCTGGTCTGAGCGTGATTTAAATGAATTGGATAAAATCACTAAAGACTCCGATATAATTGTTCTAAGTGATGAGGTATATGAACATATAATTTTTGATGAGCAGGTTCATCAAAGTGTAGTTAGAAATAAACGCTTGCAAGATAGGTCTCTTGTAGTTGCCTCGTTTGGTAAAACCTTTCATGTTACAGGCTGGAAGATGGGTTATATTTTTGGCCCTGAAGAGTTGATGAAAGAGTTTAGAAAAGTGCACCAGTTTAATGTCTTTTCATGCAATCATCCTATGCAGCTTGCAATCGCTGAATACGTTGCAGACGAAAATAATTATCTAGGACTTGGCGCTTTTTATCAAAAGAAACGAGACTTATTTAATGAAGTAGTTGATGGCTCTAGGTTTAATTTATTGAAGTCGTCTGGAACCTACTTCGAATTGCTTGATTATTCTAATATTACGGATGAGAAAGACACAGATTTCGCGATTAGAATGACTAAAGAATTTGGGTTAGCATCTATCCCCGTTTCCGTTTTTTACCATACGCCTAATGAAGATAAAGTGCTGCGCTTTTGCTTTGCAAAACAGGACGAGACAATCCTAAAAGCTGCAGAGATTCTAACTAAAATCTAATAACACCTTTGGTCTGCGAATAATAATTAGGTCAAGACTTTTCGTAACAAATCGAATAGATTCCCGTTATTTTAAGCAAGACCCAATGTCTTTAGAACCTAAAGACATTAACAAAGTCGTATGGAAAGTTCGCTAAGTTGAGCTTCGAGAAAACCTTTGTTCAGCTTATTTTTAACTTGATTTCTACCCTATGTTGGTCGGACGATTCCATTTTGGACTCAGTTGAAATCGCAATTCAATAAGTATAAATGCAAGTAAGACTATATATTATTATAACATCTCTGATGTTGACGTTTTCGGCTGTAGCCCAGACGAATGGAGTAATCGAGGTGTATTCTGAAGAGGATACAGTCTCTAGATACTTTGTTAGTAATGCTGAACTATACAACCAGAGTTGGGATACGTTAGCGCAACCTAATTTTTGGAAAGTAGTAATGGCACTTCCGCCAGATTCTTGTGTTGTAAACGTTGCGGCTACACGAGAAATACTTTTTAAAACTTCCTTTGTTGATTGGAAAAAGCAAACAGAACCTCAGAAAACGGCTTATAAAGAAAAAATTAGAAAAGACTATTGCTTGAATACTGGGACTAAAATTTATGTGACTTCAGGTAAAAACCATTTTTACAATTTTGATGGGGTAGTACCGTCAATTTCAAAAGGTGTTGAGTTGTTCCAAGA
>JBLIOB010000171.1:0-8779 GCA_047639575.1 Parvicellaceae bacterium | reverse complement strand
TAGTGGTGTGTCAATTTCAATTGATGAAACAACTGAAATAAAAGACTTAAATCAAATTCTAACAATTTTTGCCGAATCGCAAGACAAAACTTCTGCTCAAATTACTTCAGTGGATTCTAATAGTATTAGTCTTCCAAGAAAATCAGATATTTTAACTCCAGAGGTATTCAATTTATATCATTCTGAAACGGAAATGATGCGCTACCTTAAATCTTTGGAAAACAAAGATCTTTCGTTGGTTCATAGTATGATTTCTTTAGGCTCGTGCACAATGAAGTTGAACGCTGCTTCAGAACTAATTCCATTATCTAACCCACTATTCGGAAACATGCATCCATTTGTTCCAAAGGATCAGGCTGCAGGTTATTTAGAAATGATTGATGAATTAGACAAAGCAATGAGTGAGATCACTGGTTTTGCTAAGGTTTCCTTCCAGCCAAATTCAGGAGCTCAAGGAGAATATGCTGGCTTAATGGTAATCCGAGCGTTTCATGAAGCAAATGGAAATAAAGACAGGCATGTTTGTTTGATTCCATCATCTGCCCATGGAACTAATCCTGCTTCGGCAGTAATGGCTGGAATGAAAGTAGTCGTTACTAAGTGTGACGAAGCAGGAAATATCGATGTTGACGATTTGCGAGCAAAAGCAGAAAAATATTCTTCAGAACTTTCTTGTTTGATGGTCACGTACCCATCAACGCATGGAGTTTATGAAAAGTCTATTAAAGAAATCACCTCTATTATTCACGAACATGGTGGTCAGGTGTATATGGATGGCGCAAACATGAATGCACAAGTAGGGTTAACAAACCCTGGTAATATAGGTGCTGATGTTTGTCATTTAAATTTGCATAAAACGTTCGCAATACCTCACGGAGGTGGCGGACCAGGAGTTGGACCAATTGGAGTAGCAGCACATTTAGTAGATTTTCTTCCAAGTAATGCTGTGATAGAGACAGGCGGATCGAAAGCTATAGCTGGCATATCTGCAGCGCCATGGGGTAGTTCTTTAATTCTATTAATCTCTTATGGTTATGTAAAGATGCTAGGAAAAGAAGGCTTAAGAGCATCTACAGAAATAGCACTTTTGAATGCGAACTATTTAAAAGCAAAATTGTCTGAGCATTTCGACATTTTGTATACGGGTGAAAATGGCACGGTTGCACATGAAATGATTGTTGATTTTCGAGCCTATAAAAAGTCTTGTGGAATTGAAGTTGAAGACGTTGCAAAAAGGTTAATTGACTATGGATTTCATGCTCCGACTGTATCATTTCCGGTAGCTGGAACTTTGATGATTGAGCCAACAGAAAGCGAATCTAAGCAAGAATTGGATCGTTTTATTGAATCGATGGTGATGATTAGAAAGGAGATTCGGAAGGTAGAACAAGGTGTTTTTTCGACTGAAAACAACGTACTCAAAAATGCTCCGCATACCGCGTCCATGGTAATAAGTAGCAATTGGAGTGAAGAGTACAGCAGAGAGGAAGCAGTGTATCCACTTGAGCACCTGAGAGTTAACAAGTTCTGGGCTCCCGTTAGACGCGTTGATAATGCCTTTGGTGATCGAAATTTGATCTGTAGTTGCATTCCAGTGACCGCTTACCAAAATGATCTGGTTGAATCGTGATTTTGTCGACTATATTCTATTGATTAACGAAAATTCTTTGTTAAATTCGCGGTTCACTAAAACCTAATTAGGTCTTATATAATAATTACACGTTATGAAAAAAATTTACGCTATAGTTCTAAGCACGATTTTTGTAGGTGGTGCGTTTGCTCAAGGTAGCACAACGACCATAACTACGAAAGAGGCAAGAACGCCAGGTATCGCTAAAACGAAAGTTACAACGGCACCTTCATTTGCAAAAGCTCCATTAGACACAGTTTGGTCTGAGGATTTCTCATCTGGAACAGGATGGACACACACTGAACAAGGTGCTGATGTATTAAGTACTGACGATTGGGCAATTGTAAATGCTCTTACACCTAGTTTGGTGGCTCAAGTACCACCTTATGATTTCCCTGTTGCTATGAATAGTGGGTCTGGTGGAAACTTTGCATTAATTAATTCTGATGCAGCCGGTGGATCAGCAACACAAGATGCTTATTATACTATGGATGGTACGATTGATTTGTCAGCTTTAGGGACAACTGCATTATCTATAAGATGGACAGAAATCTATCGTCACTTTTATGATGAAAACTATATCGAGATTTCAAATGATAACGGTGTAACATGGACACAATTTGCTGTTAACCCAGTAGCTGAAGTACCAGTAAACACTAGTTCAAGTGATCCAGAATTTGACGAGATCAACATTTCTACTGCAAACGGTGGTGGACCTTGGGGAACTCAAGTTAAAATCAGGTTGTACTACAAAGGACAATGGGATTGGTTCTGGGGAGTAGATGATTTAGCTATCATTGAAACTGCTGCAAATGACCTTCAGGTTAACAGTGTTAAAGATCATTACACTGGAGCAAAAATCAAATATTCGAAAATTCCGATGAGCCAAGTGGCAAGTATGGCCTTTGACGCTAGGGTATCTAACAATGGCGGTACAGATCAAGCAACTTCTCAATTAGATGTTGCTGTTTCCGGAGCTGGAACTTTTACAGGATCTTCTGCTTCAACTAACATTCCTGTAAGTACAAATGCAACTTTAAGCGTTTCTGGATTCACTCCTGCAGTTATGGGTACTTATAACGTTTTTTATAACGTATATGATCCTGCTACAACTGATTATAGTCCAGCTAACAACGTAGGCTCATCTTCATTCGAAGTAACACAATACACTTACGCAAAAGATACTAACGTCCTTGACGGTTGGTATCCTCCCTATGATGATGATTTAGACGGTGTTGATGATCCTAAGGAATTTGCTCCTGAGTTCGAGTTTAACGCAACCGAAACACTTTATGGTCTTTCTGTTGTACTTATGGGTGGTGGAGCAACTCCACAAACTCCTGTTGGACAAGAGATTTACTATAACGTTTATTCTGACGATGGTACTGGTGCCTTTGTACCTGAATATGATGGATTGACTATTCCTGTACCTACTTATACTATTACAGCAGCTGATTTAACATCAGATGCCGGTAGTGAAGTTTGGTTAGGTCTTCAACTTCCTTCACCGGTAGTGGCTGATCCAGCTATTTCTCCAGTATGGTATCCAGTAGTTGGTTATGCTATTGATTCTGCATTCTTCGCTCTATCCGGTGATGCAAACGATACAACTAACTTCATGACTGTATATGCATCTACTGACGGTGAGACTGGTTACTTCATCAGTTCTGTACCAATGATAAGATTCTCATCAGACCCTGCTTTTCCACCTTCAGGTGCTCTTGGAATCTCCGTAGAAGATGCTAACGTATCTTTAAGTCAGAACATGCCAAACCCTTTCAATTCAAACACAGTGATTCCTTTCAGCCTTGTTAATGCGGCTACTGTTGAATTCGTTGTAACTGATATGATGGGTAAAATCATCGAGAACAGAGAATTAGGAACATTATCTAATGGAGATCACACGATCAACTTTAATGGTTCTGATTTAGCTAGTGGTTTCTACTACTACTCAGTAATCGTTGATGGTAAGAGATCAACTAAAAAATTCGCTATAGCTAAGTAAGCCAAAGCAAGTTTTATTGAAAATCCCTTGTGCTTTTAGCATAGGGGATTTTTTTTTGCCGTTCATCACAGTTGCGCATACCTACACACCTTTCCTAATCCTCTTGTATCCCAGCACATGTAAAGGGAACGACCCCGAATAAATAACTCTGTCAACCGATTCTGTTAAGAATCTTACCCTTGCTCAAATAAACCTGCCGATCCTTCCATCCGACCTTACATTTTCGTAGATTTACAGACTAACTATAAAAAAAATCTGAAATGAAAAGACTATACATTATCTGTGGTATGGCTGTCCTAGCACTTGGCGTTAATGCTCAAGGCATTGACAAGTCAAACCTGAAACAGCTTCCTTCACAACTTAGTTTAAATAAAAAAGCGTCTTCAACTGTAATAGACCAACAAAAAGCTCCTGGTGACATCATCTGGAACGAAGACTTTACAACTGGAATGCCAGCTGGATGGTCTACTGTAGACAATAACGGTATGGGCTTTGACTGGGCAATTAACAATGCTGATATTGCTGCTGATTTTACCAGCACAACAGCCATTGCTTCTACTTCTGGTGGAAATCACATGTTACTTTTCGGAGATGAAAATAATGTTGGTGGTGGAAGCACTCCAATGGATGCATATTTCCAAACTGCAGCAATTGACTTAGCTGCACTTAGCGGAGGAACAGGATACCCAGCAGTTTCAATTCGATTTGAACAAAAATTCAGAGAATGTTGTACTGGTGCTGCATCTATGAATGTTATAGTTTCTCGTGACGCTGCATTTACTCCTGGAGCTACAACGGTTGCTTACAATACGAATTCTGCAAGTGTTGCTGTAAATGCCACGTCTGCAGATCCTCTAATGACTTCTATTAACATCTCTGCAGTTGCAGGTGGTGGATATGCTGGTGATATATACATCAGATTCCACAAGACGATTAATAGTCATTACTTTTGGATGGTTGACGACATTGAGTTGTTCGAGACTGAGTCTTTTGATATTTCTTTGAATGCTGATTCATGGTATCACAATCCTCTTTACAAAATTCAATATTCGTTAATTCCTTTAGATCAAGTTGCCGGTATTTCGTTTGATGGTACTATTCAAAATTTGGGTGGTTCTGCAATGCCTAACACTTCACTTAGTGCTAACGTTTCAGGTGCAGGAACAGGCACTGTTAGTTCAACACCAATTAGTCTAGCTCCTGTTACTACAATAGTTGCAGAGACAGCTCCTTTCACACCTTCTGCACTTGGCGTGTACAACACCCTAATTATAGTGGCTGGAGATTCTACTGAAACTGATCTTTCAAACAACAATTCAACCGGAATATTTGAAGTAACCAACTTCGTTTACGGTAAAGATAGTGACGTTATGACTGGTTCATTTGGTCCATTTGATGATGACGGTGATGGTATTGATGATCCGTATGAGATATATGCTGAATATGAGTTAAATGCAGCTACAGATTTTACAGGCATGTTACTATGTGTATCGGGCGCTACATCTGTAGGGGCTGAAATTTACTATAACTTCTACCACGAAGACGTGGCGTCAGCATCTATTATTCCAGAGTATGATGGATTAACTATCCCTGTTCCTAGTTATATAATTACTGCGGCTAACATTACTTCATCAACTACAACTAACTGGATTGAATTACCTTATCCGACTGTGATTTCTGTTGATCCTGCAATTTCTCAAGCGGTTTATCCAGTTGCTGGATATAATATTGATCCTGTTAATTTCGCAGTTTCTGGAACTGCAGCTGACACTTCTAATTTTTTAACTGTGTTCGGAACAACTGCTGGTGAAACAGGATACTTCATAACATCTACTCCAATGATGAGACTGAGTCAAGATCCTAACATTGGAATTGGAATTGGAATTGATGAAGCTGATTTAAGTGGTATTTCATTAGGACAAAACATGCCTAACCCTTTCAACGCTAACACGATAATTCCTTTTAGCCTAATCAATTCTGCAACAGTAGAATTTACTGTTACTGATTTGATGGGTAAAATTGTTGAAAGACAAGAATTAGGAACACTTTCTTCTGGAGATCACACAATTGATTTCGAAGCTGGAAACTTAGCTGGTGGTATCTATTACTATACTGTTTCTGCTAACGGAAAGTCTACTACTAAAAAGATGTCTGTAGCTAAGTAAGCATTCAGAATTTTAATATTAAAAATCCGATTGGTCTTTGGCCAATCGGATTTTTTTGTTTTAAGGCTTTTTTGATAGAAAATTCTCTGCAATCATACAGCGGGCACTTCCCCCTCCAATTTGCTCAATCTTGTCTATTGAAAGACAACAAATCTGATGTAGGTTCTCTAGGATATCAACTTGATCAATATTTAAACTATCGTAAGCAGTCTGACTCATTACCAGTATTGACTCCTCATTTGGCCCATTCAATTCCAACATGTTTCCAGCAAAAGAATTCATCTGATCTATTGAGATTTCCATTACCATTTTTCCGGATTTAATAATGGCTTCAATTCCATTTTTATCAATCACATCCATGCAAACAATTATTACATGCTCTGTTATCGCCATGATAACGTTGGTGTGATAAATCTCTTTTCCTTCTACACTAGCCGTAAATACTTCAGCTTGGTAGCCGCTTTCTTCAATGTATGATTTAGCCAAACCTTCATCTGTTCTAGCCGATATCGATGCATAGCCTACCTTATTGTATTGATCAAAAACGACACTTCCAGTTCCTTCTAAAATCTGACCTTTTGATTCGTACGAAGACAAGTCATTAACCTTGTTGACATGATAAGTTTGACTTAACTGATCCAAGATATCTTGACGCCTTTCCTTTCTTCTGTTATCCGCAAACATTGGAAACAAGACTATCTCCTTTTGCTTTAACTGAATCCAATTATTTGGAAAAACAGCATCAGGCTTTACCGGTTCCATGGTGTCTTCAATTACCAACACATCAACTCCAAATTCACGTAATTTTTGTACCGCTTCGTCAAACTCATTTTGAATATCCTCAATAGACGTATCAACGTTATTTTGAAAATGATTAGAACCAGCTGTTTCTTCATTAAATTGAAAAGCTACAGGCCTTATCATCATTACTTGGTTTGTCCGCATTTGTACTAGTTCTTGTAAAATAGTTTATCTTTAGATCAGGAAACCCTCCACAGCAACAAACATGAGAAAATTTTCGCTTTTAGCCATTGTCACCTTGATCTTTCTAGGATCATGCACCAAAGAAGAAAACTTGAATGGGAACAATGTTCCTTATACGGTTACACAGTTCACGCTAGAAGAGCGAATCACATTAGATATCCCAAATGACATCTTAAGTGCATTTTCGTTTACAACAGCTTGTTGGGGCTTACCATTTAATGTTGCTTATGAACAAATGGTTCCTGCAGCAAACCCAAATCCATACGCACACTTAGTAAAGGACATTGTTCCAAGTAGCATTAAAATGGAATTGCTTAACGTTGAAGGTTGTGACTTTGATATGTTGGATAACGTTGAGGTTTTTATGGTTGATAAAACGGTAACGGACATGGCTAACATCATTGTCTTCGATCCCCTTTTACCTTTGAACCCATACAACGCAGTAAGAATTGCTTCTTTAACGAGCATCCCTGACGGATCAGGTAGTGTTCTTTATCCGAACATAGTAGCTGGGGTTAATTTAGAAGAGTTTATCCATGATGAAGATTTTAACATCTACATGAACATGGACATTGATAAGACCTTTACTTCTGAAAATGCTCTAATCAAGACAACACTACTATTAGACGTTACATTGATTAACGATAATTGATATGGGAAAGTCAGATGTTGGGTGACTGATGTTTGATGACTGATGATTGATGTTTGATGTTGGATGTTAGATGACTGATGTAATTACTCTTTATTAGGCGACACTTCGACAGGCTATAGTACCCTTTTTCTTATCTCATCAAAGTCAAAATTTTGACGTTATAATATCCTTGGAAATCACCTAACATCAAACAACCTAAATAACTAACAGTGATTTCCGATACAATCGGAATGAACGATCTAATTTCTAACCGCTAACAACTCTCTTAAATACTCTGCTTCCCTTCTCGGGAAATTCTTAGAACAGTTTTAACTTCTCCTATATCGAAGAACTCGATATCATTGGATTCAGAGTTTAAGATCATGGTTTCTTTATCAACCAATTCTAATTCAAAATCACCATCTACAAATAAATCCATATGCATTTGAATATGTTTTGTATCAAGAAGTGACCAAGTTCCAGTTCTGAAGTAATTGAGCGTGTCAAAAGCATAATACTCGCCTCTCATAATCCCATTATCTAACATGTAGATTACATACGTTCCATCACCTGGTGTATAGTCATCTAAGAAGCCCTCCATATGATTTGTAGAGCCTCCGTCAATTTCAAAAGCATTTAGATACCACTTCCCTTTTACTACATAAGTACGATGAATTTTATAACATCCACCAAGTAATATTAGTGAGCAAACTGCGGTAAAAAGTAGGACTTTCTTCATGGGTCTTCGAATTATTGGACAATATAGGCAATTGTAGTTAAAAAATTGCATTTTTGCTCCATGTGGCAATGGTTACAAGATAATAGTGAACTGTTCATGTACCTGTCAATTCCGGTGACAAGTGCTGTAGTTGGTTGGGGCACAAATGTTCTTGCATTGAAGATGATGTTCTATCCACTCGAATTTTTCGGCATCAAACCTTTTATTGGATGGCAAGGAATCATCCCTTCCAAAGCGGAAAAAATGGCCAAGATCTCTGTCGATTTATGGACAGAAAAGCTCATCAACGTCAAAGACATGTTTTCTCGAATTAAACCGGACGCAATCGCTGAGGAAATGCGTCCAGAATTTGATCGAATCGCGAAAGAGATGATGGACGAAGTGATGGAAGATCAAATCCCTCAGGTTTGGGCTAAAGTACCAGAAGCTGCTAAGGGTATCGCCTATGCCAGGATGTCTAGAGACCTTCCAAATATTATCTCTGAAATCATGAACGATATCAAAGAAAACATTGAAGAAGTGTTTGATTTGAAAGACATGATTGTGAGTCGATTAACATCGGACAAAGCAATGATGAATGAGATCTTTTTAAAGTGTGGAAAAGAAGAGTTTAAATTTATTGAGC
>JBLIOB010000170.1:0-8788 GCA_047639575.1 Parvicellaceae bacterium | reverse complement strand
TTCTGTACTTCACTAGTTCCTTTCTTTCGACAAAAGCTCAAGACAGGCTACTCAGCAACTAGTCACGCAGAACATTTCGAGAAATAACAATCTTCTGTACTTCACTAGTTCCTTTCTTTCGACAAAAACTCAAGACAAGCTACTCAGCAACTAGTCACGGAGAACATTTCGAGAAATAACAATCTTCTGTACTTCACTAGTTCCTTCCTTTCGACAAAAACTCAAGACAGGCTACTCAGCAACTAGTCACGCAGAACATTTCGAGAAATAACAATCTTCTGTACTTCACTAGTTCCTTCGTAAATTTGCGTGATTTTAGCATCTCGCATTAATCGTTCAACATGGTATTCTTTTACAAAACCATATCCACCGTGAATCTGAACAGCCTCTATACTATGCTCCATAGCAACTTTGGATGCAAATAGTTTAGCCATGGCGCTTGATTGATCGTAGTTTTCACCATTGTCTTTTTGTGAAGCAGAAAGTAAACATAGGTTTCTTGCAGCTTCGATGTCCGTTGCCATATCAGCTAACTTAAACTGAATTATTTGATGCTTGCAAATTTCAACTCCAAATGCTTTCCGTTCTTTAGAATATGCTTTCGCAAGTTCATATGCACCAGACGCTATACCTAAAGCTTGAGAAGCTATTCCAATTCTTCCCCCTGATAAAGTCTTCATTGCGAACTTGAAACCAAACCCGTCCTCTCCTATTCTATTCTCTTTAGGAACTTTCACATCATTAAAAAGTAAGGTATGTGTATCTGATGCTCTAATTCCTAGCTTATCTTCTTTGGCTCCAACAATAAAACCTTCCATGCCTCTTTCCACAATTAGCACATTAATACCACGATGACCTAGTTCTGGATTAGTTTGAGCAATCACCAAATAAATGGATGCTGTTCCACCATTTGTAATCCAATTTTTTGTTCCATTAAGTATGTAATGGTCTCCTTTGTCTTCAGCTGTAGTTCGCTGTGAAGTTGCATCCGAACCAGCCTCGGGCTCACTTAAACAGAAAGCACCTAATTTTTCACCAGTTGCCAATGGTCTTAAATATTTTTCTTTCTGTGCTTCTGAACCAAAAGCTTCCAAACCCCAACAAACAAGAGAATTGTTCACAGACATTACCACTGAGGTGGATGCATCAATTTTCGATATTTCTTCCATCGCAAGAACATACGAAATGGTATCCATGCCACTTCCGCCATACTTTGGGTCGACCATCATACCAAGAAAGCCTAATTGGCCAAGTTGCTTCACTTGTTCTTCTGGAAACTTCATGTCTCGGTCTCTATCAATTACACCAGGCTTACAAACGTTCTGTGCGAAATCTCTCGCTGCGTCTCTTACTGCTATTTGCTCTTCTGTTAATTGAAAATCCATATCCTACTCTCCTATTTCTGTGAGGCTTCAAATTTATATGATTATCTTCAAAGCACGACTTAATATGAAACTATTTTAATATGCGTGCATACCATTTAATTGGATTGATGTCAGGAACATCGTTAGATGGAATTGACCTCTGTTATGTGAAGTTCGAGCAAACAGACAGGCTCAATTATGAACTCATTTACACCAAAGCAATTAACTACGCTCCGGAAATGCTGACAAGCTTGAAAAGTGCAGAATCATTATCTGCACTGGCTATGGCCAAGTTAGACACGGAACTTGGTCGGCTTTACGGAGAAGAAATCAACACATTTATAAAAGAAAATAACATCAAGGACATTGATGGAATCGCATCGCATGGTCATACGATTTTTCATCACCCTGAACTAAACTTCTCTACACAAATTGGAAGCCCAGCACAAATAAATGCTATTACTTCCATCAAAACGATTGCTGATTTCAGATCAATTGATACCGCCCTTGGAGGTCATGGAGCTCCATTGGTCCCAATTGGAGATCTACTCTTATTCGGTAAATATGACAATTGCTTGAATTTAGGAGGCATCGCAAACGTGTCCTACCGAGAGCCTAAAACGAGAAATTCAATCGCATTTGATATCGTGATTTGCAACATGGCATTAAATCATATGGCCGATTTATTTGGGAAACCATACGATGACAATGGTCAAATCGCATCAGAGGGTAAGGTAATTTCAACGTTACTCGAAGCCCTTAACAGTTTTAAATATTTACTTCAACCTCCTCCCAAATCACTTGGCAAAGAACAGTTTTACTCGTTTTATCTTCCATTAATAGAAAACTATTTAGGGCAGAACAAAAACATTATGGCTACGCTCATTGAACATATTGGAATACAAATAGGCGGAAATTTAAAGCCAGGTTCTTGTTTAATTACGGGCGGAGGAGCTTATAATGGTGCATTAATAGATGCTATTAAACGACACTCCACTTGTGAAATTGAAATTCCGTCCAATGAAATTATCGAATTTAAGGAAGCTATTGTTTTCGGTTTGTTGGGCTATTTGAAACTAACCAATCGAATAAACACCCTGTCTAGTGTTACAGGAGCCAAGCGAGATTCAATAGGTGGATGTGTCTATGGATAGGCTCTTTGAATATTTCAAACAAAGCAGAATTCAAAACTTTTAATTCACTTTATTACAACGTAGCATATTTTGCTACATTTGTTACCGATCCCCAACATAGCTTGGGTACAATGGCAATATAACTATTGCTACAATTAATGAGATGAATGAAAGATCTTTTAGAACGATTTGAAAACAAGCAACCAGAAATTGTTTTTGAATGGAAAGATGCCCTAACTGAAGCAACAGGATGGGTCGTGATAAACTCGCTGCGCGGTGGTGCAGCTGGAGGTGGTACGAGAATGAGAATAGGCCTAGACAAGAGAGAAGTAGAGTCTTTGGCAAAAACAATGGAAGTCAAGTTTACCGTTGCTGGACCACCAATTGGTGGAGCAAAATCGGGCATAAATTTCGATCCAAATGATCCTAGAAAAGAAGGTGTTTTAAGAAGATGGTATGCTGCGGTAACTCCATTATTAAAACACTATTATGGTACTGGTGGAGATCTGAATGTTGATGAAATTCACGAAGTAATTCCAATCACGGAAGATTGTGGTGTTTGGCACCCTCAAGAAGGAGTGTTTAATGGGCATTTTCAACCTAGAGAAGCTCAAAAAATCAATCGAATTGGTCAGTTAAGACAAGGTGTCCTTAAGGTGATTGAAGACGACATATTAAGTCCATCAGTGGATAGAAAGTATGTGGTTGCAGACCTAATTACTGGATATGGCGTTGCGGAATCGGTTAAGCATTACTATGATATCTACGGTGGTTCTGTAAAAGGAAAACGCGTAGTTGTACAAGGTTGGGGCAATGTTGGATCGGCTGCAGCCTATTACATGGCGCAAGACGGAGCTAAAATTGTAGGAATTATTGATCGAGTTGGCGGACTAATTAACCAAACTGGTTTTAGCCTTCAAGAGATTAAAGATCTTTTCAATGCAAAAGACGGAAACAAATTAGCGGCAGACAACATGATGTCTTATGACGAAGTCGATTCCAAAATTTGGGATGTTCAGGCAGAAGTTTTCTTACCATGTGCAGCGTCAAGGATGATTACGAAAGATCAGGTAGATCGAATGATTGAAACTGGTATTGAAGTAATTGCAGCTGGAGCAAATGTTCCTTTTGCTGATCCAGAAATATTTTTTGGACCAATTGCAGATTACACAGATCAACATATTAGTATAATTCCAGATTTCATATCGAATTGTGGAATGGCTAGAGTATTCGCCTATTTAATGGAGAATGATCTAGACATATTGAATGAAGCGTCTATTTTTGAAGACACTTCATCTAAAATTAAAGACGCCATACAGGCCTCTTACAACGTGAATAGTTCAAAAAAGAACATTGCAAAAACAGCTTTTGAGATCGCTCTAAAGCAATTAATCTAAATTATGGCAACAGCAATTGTAATCGTATTTATTCTAGGGTATTTAGCAATTACCCTTGAGCATAGTTTAAAGGTGGACAAATTGGTCCCAGCCTTGTTAATGATGGCCATTGCATGGGCATTAGTAGCATTTGGGTTAGACGGATTTGATCAATGGTTTGATTCTTCGCATAGCGCATTATTAGATGGTACAAAGGGTACTATTAACTTTGCCGACCTTCCAACACATGCCGCAGAAGGCGCGGAGCATGTTAGCTGGATGGATACTAAAGGAGGTTGGTTAGAACATACCCTACTTCATCATTTTGGTAAAACATGTGAGATTCTAATCTTCTTAGTTGGAGCAATGACCATCGTTGAGATCATCGATCACTTCAATGGGTTCAGCACTATTAAGAACTTCATTAAGACCAACAAGAAAAGAACTTTGCTATGGATCGTTTGTATTCTAGGGTTCATTCTATCTGCGATCATTGATAACCTTACTGCAACCATTGTATTAATTACAATACTTCGAAAATTAGTTCCAGAACGAGAAGATCGTATTTGGTTCGCAGGTTTAATCATTATTGCAGCAAATGCAGGTGGTGCTTGGTCTCCAATTGGAGATGTAACTACTACCATGCTATGGATGAATCATCACGTTACTACAGTGAAGCTGATAGAGTTCCTAATTGCACCATCATTAGTATGTATGTTGGTACCAACTCTCTTAGCAAGCTTTTTACCAGCCTTTAAAGGCCACTTTACTCCGGCACCAGACGATGGCCCAAAGAGCAAGCATGGCGCTAAAATGTTGTACTTAGGCCTGTTATTAATCGTTGCAGTTCCAGTATTTAAAACAATTACACATTTACCTCCTTATGTAGGAATGATGCTGTCTCTTGGAATTGTTGCGTTAGTTGCTGAGTTTATAAGTAACCGCGAATTTAGTTTAACGAATGCAGTTGCAGCAGGTGCCAACAATCCTCCTGCAGACGGGCATGGCGAAGGACACGCAAGCAGCCCAACGTTTAAAGCCCTGTCTAAAATTGAGATGCCTTCGATCCTGTTTTTCTTAGGGATATTAATGACCGTAGCCGCCTTAGAATCTCTTGGAATGATCTTTGTATTTGGACAAGATGTTAACGAATCTATGAATACTGATGTATTTGTTTTGTTACTTGGAGCAGGTTCTGCAGTTATAGACAATGTTCCCCTGGTGGCAGCAAGCATGGGAATGTTTAGTGACTTGCCTACTGACGATCACATTTGGCACTTTATCGCGTACTCTGCGGGAACCGGTGGATCTATGTTAATTATAGGTTCTGCAGCAGGTGTAGTTGCAATGGGAATGGAGAAAATTTCTTTCTTCTGGTACTTAAAGAAAATTGGATGGCTAGCGTTAGTTGGATATCTAGCTGGAGCAGGACTTTATTTGTTAATTAACATGTTGACGCACTAGTTTAACAATGTATATCAAGAAAAACCGTTATTAAATTATGATCAGTAATATCTTTTATTTTATACAAACCACTCCTATTACTTTACCAGGAATGGATACGACTAAGCAAGTTGAGTCTCAATCTCTTTGGGATTTAGTTTGGGGATATACACCAGGAGAAGATGGTGAACCAGGTTACTATAGCTGGACCAGTATAATTGTGGTTTCATTACTACTCTTTATGTCGGTAATGGCGATTTATATCTTTATTGAACGGTATTTGAACATCAGAAAGGCGCTAAAAGAAGAAAAGACGTTTATGGTTCAGATCAAAAGCTATATGACAGATGGAAATCTTGATGGAGCTCGGAATCTATGTGTTTCCACGGATAACCCAATGGCTCGCATGATCGAGAAGGGCGTTATGAGAATTGGTAAACCCGTTTCAGACATTAAAGCGTCTATTGAAAATGTTGCAGAATTAGAGGTACACAAACTAGAAAATAGAATTTCTACCCTTGGCACTATTGCTGGAGCTGCACCTATGTTAGGATTTTTAGGAACCGTTATTGGGATGATGAGAACTTTCAATGACATGAAAATCCATGGGGTTGACTTAAAAAGTATTTCTGGAGGTATGATGGAAGCGATGGTGACTACCGTAGCTGGTCTTATTGTAGGTATTATAGCTTACGCAAGCTACAATTTCCTGGTTAGTAAAATGGGACAGGTAATTCACAAGATGGAAAGTGCTTCCATCTCGTTTGTTGACATTTTAGAGGAACCAGGGAAATAATTGGCCTATGGGAATTAAAAGGCAAAATAAAATTAAGGCAGAGGGCGGAATGTCCTCCATGACGGATTTAGTCTTCCTTCTATTGATATTCTTTGTGATTTTGTCTACCATGGCAAGTCCAGGAATAACAGTGAAGACGCCTAAAGGTGATGGTAACAGCATGGTTGCCAATGACAAGGCTACTGTAGCGATTAGAAATGAAAGCGGAATTACTCGATTTTACGTTAATGATCGAGAATTTACGTTTGTAAATCGGGACACTAAAGAGCTGGATGGCACAAAACTTGCAGAAGAAATTGTGAAAGTAATGGGCGAAGACAACATAGTAGAACTAAAGGCTGCAGAGGATGTAGCGTATGTTTGGCCGGCTCAAGTTATTAATGTAGTGAAACAAAATAAGTGGACAATCGTATTGGTCTATAGATCAAACTAAAAAATCATGGAAGCAACACGTAAGGAATATAAACGCACCGCCTTTATTTTAGCAATGATATTTTTGCTAGGAATAACGCTGATGTTGCTCCTTATGAGTTTAGCTAATCCTAACCCTCCTTTTCCTCCGGAGGTATTAGAAAGTGTTACATTAGACTATTCAGGTGGAGGCTCTAGCTCTAGTGCTTCTTCTGAGAACACTACTACAGATCAATCTTCAACCAATCAACCAGATGATCCAGCGATTACACACGATGATCCTGATTCACCAGTAGTAAAGCCCGACAAACCAGTTACGACAGGGAATTCTAACAGCGGTAACGAATCCAACGAGAACGATAATCCAAACCCATTTGAAACGAATGGATTGTTTAACGGCAATGGAAACGGAAACGACCCGAACAACACAGATGGTGCTGGGGGAGGACTTGGACCTACAAATGGGCGAGGTAATACGGTAGGCGCTATGGGCTCTGGACGGGGCTTAAGAAGTAAACCTTCTCAAGATCATAATCAACATTCTGGTGTGGTTATGGTTAAGATTTACGTAAAACGTGATGGAACAGTAGATAAAGATCGTACTAAAGTATTATATGATGATTCTAGAACCACCTCTACACATCAAACGCACTACAAAGACGCTATTAAATTAGCCAACAAATTTATATACGATGCGATCACTGGTGGTAACAAACTAGACACGAAGACGATTAAGATCGAATTTAAGGTTTCATGACATATGACCAAACAGTAGCTTACCTCTTTAGTCAACTTCCAAATTATCAAAATCAAGGCCAAGGCGCTTATAAGGCTAACCTAAATAATATTACATCCTTTTCTAATTATTTGGAAAACCCTCAAAGTGGATTTAAATCAATTCATATAGCCGGTACTAATGGCAAAGGTTCTACTGCTCATATACTTGCAAGCGTTTTACAAAACAGTGGATTCAAAGTCGGAGTATTCACCTCTCCTCACTTGTTAGACTTCAGGGAGCGTATTAAAATCAACTCGGAATACATTCCTCAAGACGATATCGTAGCTTTCGTAGACCTACATCAATCCTTCTGTGAAACAATCGACTTATCCTTCTTTGAATGGTGTACGGGCCTTGCTTTCGATTATTTCAACAAAGAGCAAGTGGATTTTGCAATTATTGAAACCGGATTAGGCGGTCGACTAGACTCAACGAACATTCTTAACCCTGAACTTTCTATCATTACAACTATCGGATTAGATCACACGAATATATTAGGAGACTCGCTTGAATTAATCGCTAAGGAAAAAGCAGGTATTATAAAAGCTAACACGGATGTCATTCTAGGAAATATTGACCCATCATTACATCCAATTTTTAAAGATTTTTCTGATCAGCTAAATTCTACGGTGCATATTGCTGATCAATCTACTGACTACCGATCTTTAAGTGATTTAAAACCCAATTATCAGAGAACAAATCTAAATACAGCCTATGCAGCCATTGAATTTTTAAAAAGTAAAGGCTTCGAGGTTGATTTTGAAAAAGGGATTAAAAATGTATCTGACGATTCTGGAATGATCGGGAGATGGCAAAAAATTGGTCATTCACCTACTATCATTCTTGACTGTGCACACAATGCTGAAGGTATAGCTGCTTGCATGGACGAACTGCTTTCCCTAGACCAAAAATTACACATCGTATTCGGCACGGTCCAGGACAAAGACCATGATGACATTTTATCTCTTTTGCCGCGTGGTGCAGATTACTATTTCACCGCACCCTCCAACCAAAGGGGACTGGACTCAACTACTCTTCAATCTAAAGCAGCCAAACATGGTTTAATTGGCGCTAGTTTTAGTTCTGTTGAACAAGCTCTAGATGCCGCTAAACAACAATCTTCTAAAGACGACATAATATTTATTGGAGGCAGCACTTTTGTTGTTGCTGACCTGCTCATTAGCTCGAAAAAGCAACTCCCTGTTTGACATAAAAAGTAATTTTCTCAAATTTATTTGGCAGGTATGTCAAAACCTATATATTTGCAGTCCTCAAATGCGAGGGCGATTAGCTCAGTTGGTTCAGAGCACCTCGTTTACACCGAGGGGGTCGGGGGTTCGAATCCCTCATCGCCCACAACGAAAAGCCACTACATTAATGTAGTGGCTTTTTTATTTTCAAAATGTTGCAAATTTATTTGCATAAATGAATGGGAATAAAAAAGACAAAAATGAACGCAGTGAATGGTGGCTTTGAAGTTAAGCACC
>JBLIOB010000169.1:0-8823 GCA_047639575.1 Parvicellaceae bacterium | reverse complement strand
CCAGGGACCATCGTAGTTAATATTATAAATAGCGGTTCGTTGGAAGTTGAATGTCCAGTAAGTCCAGATGAGATCAACTTAATAAAAATCGGAAATGAAGTTCAGTTATCTGATGATCAAGAACATGTTTGGACAGGCGTTGTTAGCAGAAAAGGGCAGTATTTAAATCCAAACACGCAATCGATCCCGGTATTTATCCAATTGAATACAAGTAAAGAACAACTATATAATGGGATGTATGTCACTGCCAAAATTACAGGAGATTCTATTCCAAATGTTTATGAGATACCGAGAAGAGCCCTAGTTACAAATGAGGCGCAGGTGTATGTAGAAAAGAATTCAATTCTATTAAAGAAACCGATAGATATAGTTGCTTATAAATCAGAAACGGTACTTGTAGGTGGACTCGAAAATGGGGAGCATGTTATCATCGAACCGCTTTTGAATGTTAAAGACAGTATGAAAGTAGTTTCAATAGCCGATTAAGGATGAGATACGTTGTTTCCTTTTTCATAAAATACCCTATTTGGTCTAACGCGATCATAATCATTGTAATGGGGTTTGGGTTAATGAACATGTTCAACATGCGCCATTCGTTTTTCCCAGAACTTCCTTCTAATCGAATACTCGTTACGGTTCAATATCCAGGAGCTTCTCCGGAAGAAATGGAAGAAGGGGTTACCACCAAGATAGAGGAGGCCTTGAAAAACGTAACAGGAATAGATAAAATTAAATCTACTTCTAGCGAAAATTTTGCTAGCATAAATGTGTTGACGTATACAGATGAGGATGTCGATGACATGGTTCAGAAAGTCAAAAATGCAGTTGATGGAGTTAATGGTTTGCCGTTAGGCGCAGAGCAGCCGCTTGTTGTTAAAAATCAAAGAGGAATGATGAGTGTGGCCTCTTTTATTTCGCTTTCAGGCCCAGATGATTTAAGGAAGTTAAAGGAAATTGGAGATAAGGTAGAACGGGATTTCTTAGGGTCCAGTAATATATCAGAAGTTCAAAAATTTGGATACACAGATTTAATCTTGTCCGTAGAAATCAGAGAATCCGATCTTCAAAGGCACAACATCACCTTTGATCAAATTGTCCTGGCAATTTCCAGATCTAACCTCGACATCTCGGCTGGTACAATAAAAACTAAAGAAGAGGAATTGCTAATTCGATCGATGAATCGATCTACGGACCCAAATGACATCGGTAACATTATAATATACGCTCAACCGGATGGTCATAATATTAGAATTAGGGATGTCGCGGATGTCAAATTAGACTTTAGTGAATTACCAAGCAAGTCCTTTGTAAATCGTAACCGGAGCGTAACATACCTGGTGAATAAATTGCCAAATGATGATTTGAAAGAGATTGCAGCGTTCACTAATCAATATGTTGAAGATTTCAATAAAGAGAACGATGAATATGAAATGAAAATCATGTTCCAATTTTCAGATATGTTGGCTGAACGTATTGACATGCTTTCGATCAACCTTGCTTGGGGTCTCTTCTGGGTTGTAATGATATTAAGTTTATTCCTAAGGGCCAGACTATCCTTTTGGGTAGCTTTTGGAATTCCATTTTCATTTATTGGTATGTTCGCGCTGGGTGCCCTCTATGGAATGACCATCAACATGATTTCATTATTTGGAATGATCATGGTTATTGGAATCTTGGTAGATGATGGAATCGTAATTGCTGAAAATATTTATGCGCATTATGAGCGTGGAAAATCAGCAATGCAAGCTGCTCTTGACGGGACGATGGAAGTGATGTCATCGGTTTTCACCTCAGTTATTACAACGGTTGCCGCATTTAGTTTCTTGTTTTTTGTAGAAGGAGGAATGGCATTTATGGCGGAAATGGCGTTTGCCGTAGTTGCCTGTTTATTACTGTCTTTGGTAGAAGCATTTTTAATACTCCCGTCTCATTTATCCCACGATTATATTTTAAAACCAATAAAGGTTCGGCCTTATCAGAAATTCAGAAATTTTCTGGAAAGAGGAATTGAAAAAGTTAGAGATGCTTATGCATATTTATTAAGAGGGATCATCAAAAGATATCGAATATGGGTGTTCTTTCCACTTCTATTTATTATTGTGGTGTTGGGGATGCTTACGTCTGGAGTAATAGGTTGGACTTTATTTGAAAATCCTCCATTCGATTCAATTTCTCTGGAAGCTGCATTTAAACCAGGAGAATCTGAAAAGCAAACGGAAGAGTTCTTGTGGTATGCACATGACGTGGTAGACTCGATTGGCCAAGAGTTAAAAGAGGAGCTTGGCGTTGATGTGATTTCTTATGTGTCACTTACAGTTGGTTCTACTGAAGGTCTAGGTGAAGTTGGCCCTCATGCTGGAATATTAAGAGTGTCTACAGAGATTTCTGATGGGGTGGACACTAGAGACATTGCAAATAAAATTAAAAATCGTATCAGCGATTCATGGAAACAAAAACTGGAAAAATTTAAAGTAGGAGGACAAGAACAGTTCGGTGCAGCAGTTGCGGTTTCTTTTGTTTCTGAAGATGACGATCAATTAGCTGATTGTACGGAAGAGTTTGTTAAACATCTTAAAACGGTAAGTGGTATAAATGACATCGTAAGTAATAATGGGGTTGGGAATAGAGAGTTGCATGTCTCACTTAAGCCAAAAGCTAGCTTACTTGGCTTAACTGTTAATGATGTTTTATCTCAAATTCGACAAGGGTTCTTTGGAGCAGAAGCACAACGGTTGATACTTGGTAGAGATGAATTAAAAGTTTGGGTTCGTTATCCAAAAAGCGATCGAAGAAATTTAGATCAGTTGGATAATGTAATGATCAAAACGAACGATGGTAAAACCTACCCTTTTTACGAATTAGCAGAATATGATATTCACAGGGGCAAAGTTGGGATCAACCATCTGGATGGGAAAAAAGAACTAACCGTTTCTGCTGATGTATCTGATAATTCAGAAATAGGTACAATTAACGATGAGTTATTCTCAACCATCATTCCTAAGTTACTAAAAAAGTATCCTGAAGTGCAGTCTGCTATGGGCGGACAAGGTGAAGAAGGAATGGATAGTATTAAGTGGTTCATGTTCGCGTTTGCAGCTTCGATAGTGATGATGATGATCATTTTATCATTGAACTTCAATTCATTTTATCAGGCTAGAATTATCATAATGGTTATTCCTGTCGGGTTTTTTGGAGCTGTATTAGGACATGGAATCGAAGGATTTAATTTCTCAACGTTAGGCCTGTTTGGGGTAATTGCATTGGCAGGAGTTCTTGTCAACGATTCAGTCGTAATGCTAGACACTTATAATAGATTATTGCGAGATGGGGTAGATCCAAAAACGGCCGCCTACGAATGTGGGAAATCTCGTTTTCGACCAGTAATTCTGACGACTATCACAACTGTTGCTGGATTGTATCCATTGATTTTAGAAAGCAGCTTTCAAGCCCAGTTTTTAGTGCCAATGGCCATTACGATTGCATATGGAGTTCTTTTTGGAACTTTGCTTTTGGTCTTTTTCTTCCCACCGTTAATCTTGTTTTTAAACGATATGAAGCGATCAAGATGGTGGCTATGGAGAGGTGGAAAATATCCTCCAACAAGAATTGAAGTTGAACCTGTAACAAAGCATATGAAACGTGAAAAGGAAATGGGTGAATTAAGTGTGTTTAAAAAAGTAACTCATCATGTTAGCAAAGCGATGTCAGGGAAAGAGGAGACAACTAAATGATCAAATTTGTATTCATATTAACCACTGTTTTGATTTCAATTGCGGGAGCAGCTCAAAATCAAATCTCATTGCAAGATGCGATAAACGTAGCATTGCAAAATAATTATCAGATTCAAATTACAAAGCTTCAAGCTGCTCAAAATGGTATTAATAATACATGGGGCGAGGCTGGACGATATCCTTCAATCACGTTAACTGGATCTCAAGGAAATAATATATCTGATCAAAGTCAAAACCCCACGGCTTTCATTCAAGAGTTGTTAATTTCTAATTCACTACAAGGTGGCTTGGATTTGAATTGGATGTTATTCAATGGCTTCTCAGTAAAGGCGAATAAAGAAAGATTAGATCAAGTTGAAGCTCAGTCAGAGGGCAATGCAGCAATTGTTATTGAGAATACGATTCAAGCGGTGGTTCTAGGATATTACAATGTTCAACTTCAAGCTGATAAATTAGTTATACTAAAAGAAGTGCTCCAGACATCCAAAGATCGCTATGCTTACAACGAAATAAAGCAAGAGATCGGAACAGCTGTTTCTACAGATTTGCTGCAATTTAAAAATCAAGTATTAACTGATTCATCAAACACAATGATGCAAGAAATTGCCGTAAAAAATGCGAGAAGAAATTTAAATGTTTTTATGGGAGTTGATTCTGATAAAGAATATGAGCTTTCTGATGACTTATTTGAAGATTTCCCAGACTATGTTTTCACCGACTTAAAGACGAAGATGGAAGCGAATAATCAAAATTTAAAAAATCAATATATCAATTCGGAGATTTTCAAACAAGATGTGCAGTTGGCGAAGTCAACTATGTTTCCAGTGGTTTCTTTTAATGCCGGGGCTTCTGTGTCAAATAGCGCATACAGGATTGGTGATTTCCCTTCTCAAAGTGGAACCAACATTAATTACTATGGCAATTTCTCTTTGTCGTTTACACTTTTTAACGGTGGTAAAGTGAAAAGGGCCATTCAAGCAGCTGACATTCAAACTAGAATTACAGAACTACAAGTGGACGAACTAAAGCAAACATTAAATAGAGATTTGCTGAATGTTTATGAACTATATGTGATGCGTCAGAAAATTTATTCGTTGAATAAAGAGGCAGTGGCAGTGGCAAGGAAAAGTTTGATAGCATCAAAAGGTAAATATGAAGCTGGAATTATCAATTCTTTTAATTTTCGAGACGTAAATATTGCATATCTCAATGCCGGGATTTCAACTTTGGAATCATTGTATAATTTGGTGGATTCTAAAACAGAGTTGACTAGACTTACTGGTGGTCTTGTTCTGGACTCATCGGCTACTAAATAATTAAAGCCAAAACTTCTAAGAATTAATGTATGCGTACATAATAAAATCATGCAAAAAGGTATGCGTGCATAACAAATTTTTTTATATTTGAGACCTTAGAAAAAGAAGCGTGTGGAAAGATCAATGAAGCCTGAAGAAACGATTGATTTTCAAGTCCGATGGGCTTGGTATAAGATCATGAAAATGTATAACATGGAAGCTGGTAAATACGAGCTCTCTATGTCTATCGGGCAATTGCTGTTAAACATCGATAAAGATGGAACACCTTCAACTAAGTTAGGTCCGAAAATGGGAATGGAACCCAGAAGTTTAACTCGGACGCTGAAATCTTTAGAAGATCGAGGATATATCTATAAGCAGTCTGATAAAGAGGACAAGCGAATGGTTCGAATTTTTCTAACTGACGAAGGAAAAAAGAAACGAAAAATGTCCAGACAAACGGTCTTGCAATTCAACAACTTCATGAATGAAAATATTTCAAAAGCCAAAATGAAGCATTTTTTCGAGGTTTTGACCAAGATGAGTGAACTGATTGATAATAAGGATGTTTTTAAAGAGAGTTAAGGATTAAATAATAAAATTACCAGTACTAATTATTAAAGGAAATTAAATGAAAAGAAACATTAGAAAAGTGGCAGTCCTGGGATCCGGAGTTATGGGTTCAGGCATTGCATGTCATTTAGCGAATGTGGGATGTGATGTTCTTTTATTAGACATTGTTCCAAAGGAAGCAGAAGATTCTGATAGTAAAAAAGCTAGAAATGCAATTGTTGATGGAGCCTTAAAAGCATCTATCAAATCAAAACCTGCTCCGCTTTATTCTTCAAAGTTTGCTTCAAGAATTGAAACTGGGAACATGACCGATGACATGCACAAGATTAAAGATTGTGATTGGATCATCGAAGTCGTTGTGGAAAGATTAGATATCAAAAAAATCGTTTTTGATAATGTGGAAAAACACAGAAAGCCAGGAACGTTGATTACTTCTAATACTTCTGGAATTCCAATTCACATGATGTTGGAAGGTAGAAGTGAAGATTTTCAAAAGAACTTTTGTGGAACGCATTTCTTTAACCCTCCACGTTACTTAAAGTTATTGGAAATTATCCCTACACCTAAAACAGATCAAGCGGTGGTTGATTTCTTCATGGAGTATGGTGCTAAGATTTTAGGAAAGACTACAGTTCTGTGTAAGGATACTCCTGCATTTATTGCAAATAGAGTAGGGGTTTATGCAATTCAAGATTTATTCCATACAGTATCCAAAATGGGACTTACAGTTGAAGAGGTAGATAAGATGACAGGTCCAGTTATGGGTCGACCAAAATCTGCAACTTTCAGAACTTGTGATGTTGTTGGATTAGATACACTAGTTCATGTCGCAAATGGAGTAAAAGATAATTGTCCAGATGATGAACGAAGAGAAGTGTTTGAAATACCTTCTTACGTTTCAGCTATGGTTGAAAAAGGTTGGTTAGGTTCAAAATCAAAACAAGGATTCTATAAGAAGACCAAGAATGCTGAAGGCAAAAAGGAAATCTTGGTTTTGGATTTAGAGACTTTAGAGTATCGATCTAAAAACAAAGTAAAATTTGGCACATTAGCAGCAGCAAAGCTTGAAGATGATCTAGGGAAAAGAACTAAGATTTTATTTTCAGGAAAAGACAAAGCTGGAGAATTTTATCGCTCGGTATTTTCAGGAGTATTTCAATATTCTACAAATAGAATTCCAGAAATATCTGATGAGCTATACAGAATTGACGATGCATTAAAAGCAGGTTTCGGGTGGCAAATGGGCCCTTTTGAAACTTGGGATGCGATTGGATTCGAAAAGGCTTTGAAGGTAATGGAAGAGCTTGATCGAAAGCCAGCTCAGTTTGTTTATGACATGATTGCAGATGGCATTACTTCATTCTATAAAGTAGAAGACGGTGCAAGAAAGTATTATGATGTAAATGATAAAGCGTACAAGATTATTCCTGGAACGGAAGACATTATTTCTTTAGCAAACCTTAGAGAAACGAATACGGTATGGAGTAATTCTGATGCTCACCTTATTGATTTAGGTGATGGAATTTTAAATGTAGAGTTCCACACGAAGATGAATACAATTGGTGGCGGTGTATTACAAGCAATTAATAAAGCAATTGATCTTGCAGAACAAGATGAACAGTGGAATGGAGTGGTCATTGCAAACGAAGGAGAGAATTTCTCAGCTGGAGCGAATGTCGGAATGATCTTCATGATGGCTGTAGAGCAAGAGTATGATGAGTTGGACTTTGCGATTAGAGCATTCCAAAATACCATGATGCGATTGAGATATTCTTCAATTCCAGTAATTGTTGCCCCTCACGGACTAGCATTGGGCGGTGGATGTGAAATGTGCTTGCACGCTGATAAAGTGATTGCGAATGCAGAAACATACACTGGCTTAGTTGAGTTTGGTGTCGGTTTGATTCCTGGCGGTGGCGGAACTAAAGAGTTCGCATTAAGAAACGCTGATGAATTGAAAGAAGGTGATATGAGAATTAACAACCTTAGAAATAGATTCTTAACTGTTGGTCAGGCTAAAGTTGGAACATCTGCATATGAAGCTTTTGAACTAGGATATTATAGACCAGGTATTGATGAGGTAGTTGTTTCAAGACCACATCAGTTGGCAATAGCTAAAGATGCTTGTTTGGATATGGCGAAGCAAGGTTATCAGCAACCAGCAAAACGTAAAGACGTAAAAGTCTTTGGTAAAGAAGGGCTTGGTATTGTCTATGTTGGAGCTGATGCAATGCACGTGGGGAAATACATTTCAGATCACGACAAACTAATCTCTGAGAAGTTAGGGTTCGTTCTTTGTGGAGGAGATTTGTCTTCACCTACAATGGTTTCTGAGCAGTACTTGTTAGACATGGAGCGAAAAGCTTTCTTGGAATTATGTACAGAGAAAAAGACATTAGAAAGATTGCAGAGCATTTTGCAGACAGGAAGAATATTACGGAACTAAGGGAAAGGTTTCGTAGTGCGTAATGCGAATTGCGAACGCACGTTAAACAAAATTAAATGAATAACTACAAGGATCTAAATGTTTGGAAAGAGGCGATCACTCTGGCAGTGGACGTGTATAATATTTCTAAACAATTTCCTGAAGTTGAAAAATATGGGTTGACTCAACAGGTACGGAGAGCATCTATTTCAGTTTCGAGTAATATCGCTGAAGGTGCCGGACGTAATAATAAAGGAGAGTTTAATCATTTTTTAGGTATTGCAGTGGCATCAGCATGTGAAGTAGAATCGCAACTGATAGTTTCTTCAAAGCTTGGCTTTATTAATTTGAATAAATATGATCAAGAAATGGATCGTATAGATAAAGTGCAAAAGATGATTTACAAACTTCAAAAGTCACTATAAAATTAAACGTAGCGCAAGACGCAATTCGAATTGCGCATTACGTTAAAATAAACGATATGAAAACAGCATATATAGTAAGTGGATATAGAACTGCAGTTGGAAAAGCCCCAAGGGGTAAATTCAAATTCACTAGGCCAGATGATTTGGCAGCAGACGTGATCAGAAAATTAATGTCCGAACTCCCTCAGTTGGATCCAAATAGGATTGATGATGTGATGGTTGGAAATGCAACTCCGGAAGCAGAACAAGGATTAAATATTGGAAGAATGATCTCTTTAATGGGATTAGATACTGATAAAGTTCCTGGTGTTACTATTAACAGATATTGCTCATCTGGACTTCAAACAATCGCAATGGCTTCCTACCAAGTAATG
>JBLIOB010000168.1:0-8885 GCA_047639575.1 Parvicellaceae bacterium | reverse complement strand
TAAAAGAAGGACAAATTATTTCTGAAGGAGGATATGCCAACAATAATCAAAACGGATTATGGAAGTATTATTTTCAAGATGGCATCTTAAAAGAGATTTGTAATTGGAACGATGGCGAAGCAGAGGGGGTTACCGAGTATTATTTTCCAAATGGACTCCTAAAGGCTACCGGATCGTTTATGCATAATAAGAAAGAGGGTGCTTGGCAATATTATGATTCAATTGGAAATAAAGAACAGTTGAGCATTTTTAAGAATGACAACTGTATTGAAAACTGCGATTAATCTATTAGTTTAAATCTTACCGCATAATCGGATCCTTGTTTCAATTTTCCATCTGAATTGGGAAAGTATAATTTCAATTTCCCGAAACAGTTAGATTTTAATTTCTGCTGGAATACCATAGTTAAATTCCCTTCTGAAACCTGGTACCACTGAACCTGATAATGTTTTTTATTAAAAGGGTTAGAGGCTCTTAAGTGTTTAATTTTTATTTGATCTTTTGAAGTAAGTTCACGGGGAGATTTTCCCTCTGAATTGTGCTTTTTAACAACTTCCATAAAGCTTCCTGGGTTTCCTTTTTCCTGCGCTAACTCTATTCCAGTTTCCATTGTGCAATGATCCTTAAGAAACCCATTGGTTAAGAGCTCATTTAAACAACTGTCCGTATTCATTTCATAACTCCAGTGGTAAGTTTTGTTATTTACCCAACCGATTGCAGAGTCACCTGTTTTCCCCATTTGGAAAAACGCTTCTACGTCCTTAGTTGCGTACGAGTCATAAAAAATAGATTTTGGCTGATGTTTTATGAATTTTGATATTGGAAGATATGATTCTTGATACCCTTGGTCAAAAATCCCTAAATCCCACCACCAATGCATTCCAGTGCCCGTCACATCCATCATAAGCGTTGACCAAACTGTATTGTGAAATGTTCGATTTGAACAACAATAGAGTTTGATTAAATCTGGTTTCGCGATCAATCCTACTTCTTCCGCAATAATTGGTTTGTTTGGATAGGCTTTTCTTAATTTTTCAACATAAGCTACTCGACCCCATCTAGAATCTGAATTCATTTCAGGACCATCGGCATATTTGTGAAAAGCAATGGCATCAGAGCAATCAAATACTCCGTTATGCTTGTATTCAACATCAGGTATGCTGGCGTAAGAGCAGATATACATAAGTTGACTGTTGCCGAGCGAATCTTGAAAAAATCGTTGTTGATTTATATACCAAGGTTTAAATATTTTAGAAATTGCCTTCCCAACGCTGATTTCCTCTTCTTTTGCGGTTGTAGCTAAAGCGTTATCTAGTTCAGAATATCCGTAAAATGCCCAGCTAGTCGAATATCCATATCGGGCTTCAAAATAACGGTGCATTCTATTTTGATATGAAATCGCTATTGAATCTTGAAAATATTCTATAGACTTCGTCAAAGTCAGTTCTCTAAAATATGGATTCTCCTCAAGTCTAATTTTGGCCCAAGATTCGCGCGACTCAAGTTCAATATGATGTCGAAAAAGCAAAAGGTAAATCCCTTTGTTTTCGCAAGTCTCAAATATTTGGTCCAATTCCCAAAGAGTTGGCATTTGCTCAAAATAAGATTCAATGTGTTGCCAATCTGGTAGAAAACTTTGTCCACCAACTTCTAGCCTTGCAAAATTGCCACCACTGTTAGCTAATTGATCAAACCATTTAAGGTGAATTAGACTTTTAGAAGGAGTTATTTTACTTCGTGTTGAACTGGCAATATTTAATCCAATCGAGGTGAATTTTTCTCCTGAAGAAACATAGGAAAGTTCTGTTGCGTTTGGTCTAATCGTTAATGGGCCTTTCTTTTTGCCATCACCACAATTAAACGACATTTCACCAGATTTATATATGTTCGATTCATTTCTTACGGAATGATGAATTCTGTATTTCCAAATCCCTTTTTGATTTGGAGAGAACCTGACTCTAAAGGGGTAATCAATTTTAGCCGTCTTCCATTTGTCATTTACAAGATCCCGGTCATATCCCAAATAGAAAAAACCGTTTCTTCTTATCGTATCACCTTTGGGAGATATAAACTCTGCCCAGACAGATATTTGTTGATGATCATAAGGATTAATTGTTCCTCCGCGATTTGTTCCTTCGTGGAAGTTTTTTATTTGAATACTAAGCGCGTTACTAATTTGTAAACCGATTTCTACTTTGTCGAAAATTTCAGGTCGGTCAGAAGTAAGAAGTTTAGCGGAAATTTCTGTTTGTCCAAATATTGTTAATGGAAATGCAAAGATCCAAAGCCACCTTAACATAATTCTAATTTAGACTTATTGTAAATCCCGATTGGTTTACCAACTAACGTTGCACCTATGAAAGGAGAGTTTTTAGATTTACTTTTCACATTTTCTTTTTTATACACCCACTCGCACGTTGGGTCGAACAAAGTGATATTTGCTTTGAAACCTTCCTTTACAATAGGCACGTCTTGCTTAAGAATAGTCCTCGGATTAATACTAATTTTACAAATTAACTCATCCAGTGGAATTTCTCCTGAAAGGTGCGTATTCATTAATCCAAATAGTGTTTCAAGCCCGATTATTCCAAAATTTGCTTCACCAAATTCTAAATTTTTGCTTTCCGGATCTTCTGGAGAATGATCTGAGCAAATTACGTCAATCGTACCTTCTTTTAATCCTTGAATTAATTCAAGACGGTCTTCTTCTGTTCTTAAAGGAGGAAGAACTTTAAAATTAGAATCAAAAGTTTCTATTGTTTCATCATTCAAGACTAAATTATGAATGGCAACGTCACAGCTGATGTTTAAGCCACTATCCTTTGCTTCGGCAATTAGATCTAAGCTTCTTGCCGTGGAAATGGTGGAGAAGTGAATTCTAGCGTCATTATATTCGGCTAAGTACAGATCTCTGGTTATTTGAAGCTCTTCAGCTAGGTTTGGAATTCCTTCAAGTCCCAACAAAGTACTCGTAACTCCTTCGTTCATTTGCCCATGGTGCTGTGCCGATTTGTCAAATGCAAAGCTCATGATCAGTCCGTCAAAGTTTTTTGAATAGAGTAAGGCTCTAGACATTAGTCCAGAGTTAGAAACAGATTTCTTATCATCTGTAAATGCAACAGCACCTGCTTTTTGCATGTCAAACATCTCTGCAAGTTGTTCTCCTTTTTGATTTTCTGATAAAGTTCCACAGGGCAAGACGTCCACAGCAGATTGTGCAGCATGGTTAATTATATATTCTACGCTTGTTTTTGAAGATATTGAGGGTTTTGTTGATGGCATTAGAGCAACGCCTGTAAAACCTCCAGCTATAGCCGATTGTATACCAGAAGCCAAGTCTTCTTTATACTCCTCGCCTGGATCTCTAAAATTAGCATGTAAATCGAACCAACCTGGTGAGATATGAAGGTTATTAGCTTCAACCACCTGCGCATTTCCAGACTCGATTAAATTAGCAATTTTGACAATTATGCCTTTCTCGATTAAGATATCAGCCTGCTTACCATTCCAGTCAGAGTTTGGGTCTACTATTATCGCTTGTTTTATTAGTACGTCCATATCACTTGAATATTCTATAAATCAATATTTCTAATCCGAGAAATAAAAGTACCAAAATGATAAACCATTTCCAGTATTTTTCTCCATCTGTTAAATTGTTAAAGTTTGAAGCCCCCGTTAACGATTCTGTCTCTATCAATTTGAAAGAGCCATCCAATAAATTGTCTTTAAGTGCGCTCGAAATTTCATCTTTATCCAACACTAGTATGTTAGATTCGTTACGGTTATAATTCCATCCAAAGGAGTATTCATGATCACTTTGATTAATTAACTGGTAATTCCCTGCCTCAACTATTTGGTTGTGAAATTGAAGATCAGTTAGTCCTCGATTTGAAATGATTTGTGGAATAAATTCTGTTTGATTACCCCTGATTCTAATGTTCTCTGCTTTATAATCTTTGTTTTTAACGCTAAACGAATTGTCCAATCCAATAACTCCGTATAATTTTTGATTTTTTTGACTAAACTCCCCTATACGGAGAATGCTGGCAACCACGCTTCCGTGTTTGATGAAATTACCAAAAGATGGATCTGTCGACACAGATGAAAGGTAGATTTTTCCATTGTCAAAATCATGTGTCGTTAAATAAGCATCGCCATTTTGCAATCTCATTAAATATTCAAACTTAGAACGAGACGATATATTTAGTTTATAATGTGACTTTGCAAAGGGTAAATCTACATTAGATGGAATTCGCTCAAAAATGTCTGAGAATATAGGATGGGATAAGTTGATATCGCTTACTTTATTATTTGCTGTGTCAATCACACTAAACGATCCTGCTTCAACACCTAAAAGAAGTTTGTTGTAGCTTTCTATATCTGCGTTCACAGACGGTGTAATAAATACGTTTCCTCCAGAACTGATGTAATTTTTTAATTCGGCATTCAATCCAGAGGAGATCGTTTGAATTCCATGCAGCACAATTAAGTTTTTCTTCGCAAATTCTGAATAGTTAATTGCATTTGATTTGTTGAATTCTAAATCAAACATGGGAACGGAGCCTAAAATCGAACCTAGTTCTTTAGTAGTATCAGTGATTTTATCACTTATTACCAACATCGGAATTTGATCAGCTACATGATAACTAAAAAAGAATTTATCATCGAATGTTATATCGGGATCAGGATAATCAGCGAGTAGGAATGTGGCTTCTTGAATCCCGGACGTATAGATAGTGTAATTAAATTCGCAGTCAGTAAAGTTATTGGCAGGAACAATGTAAGTGTTGAAACCTTGTTCTTTTTCATTAACGTTCAATTCAAGTCTTATCTCAGCGTCTTTTTCTGATTGATTATAGACTCTTGCAAAAAGTGTTTCTTCATCTCCGCTCCTTCGTAATGGAGTTTTAAACCATATACTATCGATGTAAAAATTCGATTGATTTAACTGTTCAAAAGGTAGTAATCGATAAGAGATACCGGTATCAGGGACAATATTCTCAAAATCTGAAATAGCTTTTTGATAATCAGATAATAAGTAGGCTTGCTTATTTGGACTATCAGAATTATTTAGAATATCTCTTTGTCGCAGAACCACTTCACTAAGCGATCGTGTTACAGGTGATAGTTCTACTTCTTCTATTAATTGAATAATTTCCTTTTTACTATATAGTCTTTGTAAATGACCTTCAAAGTCATTTGTTACTAACTGAAATCTGTCTGAAGGGCCATAACTTTCTATTATGGACAGTGCTTTTTCTTTTTCGTCTTGCAAAATATAACCGTTCGCGCCTTTTGCATCGGTACTAAAGGAGTTATCGATATACACAGAGACAACTTTGTTTCCTGCCTTAATAACTTGATCATCAGCTGGGACATATGGTTGAGCGAACGCCAGTACTAAACAAGCAACTGCCAATAGCCTCATGAAGAGAATTAACCAATGTTTTAGTCTAGCTCTACTTTTGGTTTCCTGCTTGAGTTCTTTTAAAAGACTTATGTCTGAGTAATAGACCTTTTTAAATTTCCTGAAATTGAATAAATGAATAATGATTGGAATCGCTAGCGCAAAGAGTGCATATAGGAATTCAGGATAAAGGAATTTCATTAAGGGTTAAAGGTAATTAATTATTCATAAAATGCTGAAAGATGGAAACAGGATTGATTGAATCTACTAACTTCCTATGATACTATACAATAAACAGCCTGATACGTTCATTTGTAAAGTAGGGGAGACTACTAAATACAAGATGCTCTGTTGTTCTTGGAAAGTTAGTTTACTGACCTTTTAAAGTTATTGCTTCTTGAGCAGTAATAATTCTACCGTTAAAGTCACCAACTACAAATGCATCTGTTAATCCTTCCCTTACTACTTCTTTTTGGAATTCGTATGCTTCATCATAAGAACTGAATGAACCAATGAAGTATTTTATTAATCCTTCTTCTTTGTCTTGTTTAGGGTCAACTTTTCCGATTTGTAGATAAAGGTCTAAAACCTCTGTTGGAATATCTCTTGCAAAAGCTCCAACTTGAACCTTAAACTTAATAAGCTCCGGATTAATTCCATTCACGTCAGGAACGTCTGGCTTAATTACATCATCTTGTGGGTTTTCAATGTCAAAACCTGCATCAGATAGTTTAATACGTTTTCCGTCTTTAAATGCAATTATAAATGATCCTGCGTATCCTTTTTGAATCATGTTAATCTTATGTTCTGAAGCAGATTCCGGTGAAGAAAATTCACCTGAGTAGTAACGGACTATGCCATCAGATCCGATAAGTTCTGATACATCAGGAGCATCCGAGAATACTTTAGGAGACATTCGGTTGCTATAAGCTCCAATTTGAACCCTAAATAAGGTTCCTTCAGGAAATTCAGCAAATTCTTTAACTTCGTCTAAATCTTCAACCGCGCTCACAGTAAGTGTTCCATCATCAGTTAAATTTGTTTTGGATATAGAAGCTTCAATACCTGCTTCTTCAAGAGTATTAGCTAGTTCCTGAGCATCTTCTGCATTGTCAAATTCACCAAGAAAGAAGATAGTTGTGTCACCTTTATGTAGTTTTGTGAAGTCATTATAGCTTAAAACAATTGACATTTGATTTGCGGTAATTTCGAACTCTTCGTTAGTACCTAATCTAACTCGGATAACTTCTTTCTTCTTTTGGTTTATCGTAATTGGTCCAATTGGACTCCCTCCGGCACTGGTAACTGTTGTTTTTTCAGTTTCTAATTCCATTGCATCATATTTACCCGTTGTATCCTTGTATACATCATACATTTGTGCAATCACTTCATCTGTAAGTGTAACACCAGCGTTATTTACAACTGCCCCTGAGTCAGAATCAAGTTCTAAATCATGTCCATTGTAGATTAGGTCATTGTCGTCATCATAAGGACAACCAACTGTGTCGACTTCGGTCCCACTTTCAGTTTGTTGACATTTATCACAAAAATCTGCTATCCCATCTTCATCCTCATCCAACGTATCTAATATACAGTCTTCAGGATTCCATTTCCAGTCACCTTCTTGGGGATCTTTCTTTGTGTTATCAAGTTTTAAATCATAAGTAAGGGCAAAACTTGTATACAAGAATTTGTCTTTTCCTTTTGTCCCGATTCTATTCCCGGTGCTATTTCCAGACACATTGTCAATCAAATCCGTCATTGTAAAATGCATACTAGTACCAATTCTGAATTTCACACGATCTCCTAAGTTCATATTAGCCCCAATTTGAACAGGAATAGCAATGGATCTTTCAGGATACTTTCCAACATCATCCAGGTTTAATTCTCTAAGATCAGTTTCATAGGTGTAATCTCGATAAATTAAATTGGCCGATGCAGCAGATACATCATTTTCGTCAATGTCTCGAATAGAACCATCTGACCAATAGTGGTAAAAATTTCCGTTTTTGTCGTATAAATCTGTTTTGGATAGAAATTCTACAGATTCGAGACCGATCCCAATATAGGGGTCAATAGCTCTATCAGATTTCAAAAGATGGCTAAAATTGTAATTAATTACAAATCCGCCAGTCGTAATGTCTGATTGAAAATTTAAATTTCTAGTTAACGTACGTTCATTAGCACCAACGGTACCAATCATTGCATAAAACTTAATGTCAAGATAGTCTGTTAGTGGGTTTGTAATACTTAGATCATAACCTAGTTTACTTACGGTTGGATGATAGCCTTGATTATTTGAAGCTACATCTCCGTAAAAAGTGAACATACCAATTCCGATTCCAATTCTGGGTTTAAATTCAATCTTTAATGTTTTAACATCATCTGAATTATCAACATCTGTTGAATCTTCGGTCTCATTTTGAGCAAGCACGGGGCTTACAAGGAAAATGATGGGTAATATGGCAAGTTTAAACCACTTCATTGGGCGCGATTAATTCTCTATATTACGATAAATCTAAACAATGGTTACCAATAAGCTACTTAATCCAGTCTTGGTTAACCACCATTAAGGCTTCTTGTACAGTAATTCTTTCTTCAGCATTATATGCTGTTATGAATGGACCTGGAAGATCGTACGGGGAAAGTTTCTCTCTTTTCTCTCTCGCGTTTCTATATTGATCGTATCCACCTACAGTATATTTTATCCATCCTTGATGTGATTCAGAGGCTACTTGATCGTTGATGCCATAACGTTTCTTGAAATATGTTTGCTTCACATTTTTATGAGATGCAACAATTTGCACTTTAAATTCTACTCCTGTACTTATAACAACTGGATCTTGGATTGGATCAACAATTGGATCTACAATTGGATCTACAATTGGGTCTACAATTGGGTCTACAATTGGGTCTACAATTGGGTCTACAATTGGGTCTACAATTGGATCAACTATCGCTAGAGCCCCACCGTCATAATTAAATGAGCTCGCACTAACATCAACAGATTCAGCTACATCATTAACCACCAAAAATTCAGCGGAAAACTTACCAGTAAGCGAGAATGTGCCAGCGGGTGTGTCATCATAAGGGCTTAGCTGATATTTGACAATAATTGGGGTGTCACCTGACATGCCTGACCATAAGAATTTAGCAGTACCATTTGCGGTGCTAAAAACCGCTCCTGAAGATTGTATGTCTTTGGCTTTAAACCCTGTAGGCACAATTTCTTTTAGTCTTGCAAATCCTTCACCGTCCTCTTTATGGACAGTTACAGTTACTAGAAAGTCGTTTCCATCTGCTTCTACCAGTCTTGAAGTTGTAACTACAGGAGGTACTTCTGTAACATTAGTTGGTTCTCCTGAATCGATAAAGACAATTCCGGTACCCGTGGTGTCTGCATCGGGGTCGTTTGTAGCAACTGCTCCTCCTTGCACTTCTATAATTGCGGAAGGAATAACTAATTTTTTCCGTTCTC
>JBLIOB010000167.1:0-8921 GCA_047639575.1 Parvicellaceae bacterium | reverse complement strand
ACATTAGTTCCACCGTGATAACCGTGACGAAGAGCTAATACCATTTGCTCCCCAGTTGCCACTCTGGCAGTCATGACTGCCATTTCATTAGCTTCACTACCTGAATTCGTCATATAACATTTATCTAAATCACCTGGGGCTACTGCTGCTAATTTCTCAGCAAAGTTGGCCATGTATTCACTCAGATAAAGGTAAGTCGTATGTTGAATAGCATTGCTATCCAGCATGTCCTTCATCTTTGCTTTGATACGCGGATGATTATGGCCTACTGAAATCGAAACAATTCCACCAATAAGATCTAAGTATTTGTTTCCCTGACTATCCCAAACATAACAACCTTCAGCTTTTACAAGTTGAATCGGTTCTTTGTAATAAGCAGTCTTAGTAGGGTAAACGTATTTACTTCGCTTCCCTAGTATCTCTTCTCTTGAATCCATAACCTTATCTCTCTTCTCTGGGTCCCTTAATCGCTAGCGCTCTTCTAAGTCAGTTAATTGCCCATAAGTTTCAGGACGTCTATCTCTATAGAATTGCCATAGATCACGGACTTCTTTAATCATGTCTAAGTCTAGATCAGCAGTTACAAGTTCATCTTTATCTCTTGAAGCTTCAGCAATAATTTGTCCACGTGGATTACAGAAATACGACTGTCCGTAGAACTCTCCAATATTCCATGGTGCTTCTGTTCCTACTCTATTAATTGCGGCAACAAAATAACCATTAGCTACGGCATGAGCTGGTTGCTCTAATTTCCATAAGTATTCTGAAAGTCCCGCAACAGTTGCTGATGGATTAAATACAATTTCAGCTCCACTGAGCCCTAAGCAACGTGCTCCATCTGGAAAATGTCTGTCGTAACAAATATAGACACCAACAGTGGCATACTTAGTTTTAAATACTGGGTATTTTGTATTTCCAGGTTTAAAGAAAAATTTCTCCCAGAAACCTTGAACTTGTGGAATATGATTTTTTCTATATTTACCTAAGTACGTCCCATCAGCATCTATAACAGCAGCTGTATTATAATAAACACCAGGCATTTCTTCTTCATAGATTGGAACTACAATAACCATATTATGTTTTTTCGCCAATTCCATCATTGTCTGAGTGGTTGGCCCTTCAGGAATTTTTTCTGCTAGACCGTACCATTTAGTATCTTGTGAAGGACAAAAGTATGGCCCTGTAAAAACTTCTTGAAAGCAAAGAATTTGCACACCTTTTGCTGCAGCTTCTTCAATATATTGCATATGTGCTTCAATCATTCCCAATCGATGCTCTTCACAAGGTCGATCGGTGTCTACTTTGTTTGCAACTTGAATGATTCCACATTTTACATTTCTGGCCATGAGTAACTCCTTTTATATTAAAGACTAAAATTAAATGGTTTACGTTTTAAAAATTTACCTTGTCCTTTTTGGACTTGGTCAGCTTTCCCATCTTTAATTACAATTTGCCCGCGATGGATGACTGTTTTTACTTTCCCAGTTATTTCCCATCCTTCGTAGATTGATGAGTCAACATTATGGTGATGAGTTTTTGTTCCTAATGTATGCTTTTCATTTGGATCCATGAGAACAATGTCTGCATCTTTCCCAACTGTAATTGAACCTTTATTATGAAGACCAAATATTGAAGCAGGGTTTGTACACATAACTTCAACAAAACGATTCATTGAGATTCGTCCCTTCTTAACACCTTCAGAGAAAATTAATTCAAGACGATGTTCAATTCCTGCAGCTCCATTAGGGATTCTTGAGAAATCATCTTTCCCCATATCTTTTTGTCCTTCAAAGTTAAAAGGACAATGATCTGTTGCAATTGTGTGAACATGTCCACATTGAAGTGATTTCCAGAGTGTCTCTTGATCATCTTTCTTTCTGATTGGTGGACTCATAACATATTTCGCACCTTCAAAATTAGGAAGGTTGTAGCAACTGTCATCAAGTAAAAGATACTGGGCACAAGTTTCAACAAAAACTCGTTGATCACGTAGAAAGTTTTGCTTAACTCTCTCCATCGATTGTCTACAACTTGTATGTACTAGGTAAATTGGAGCATCATGATAATGAGCTAAATCCATTACACGTCCTGCAGCTTCAGCTTCTGCTTCAGGAGGATGAGCTAATGCATGATACTTAGGAGAAAGAGTTCCATCTTTTTTAAACTGATCAACTAAGCTTTCAATCAAGTCACCATTTTCACAGTGAACCGAAACAATCCCACCTGCACTTTTAACTTTCTTAATAAGCCCTAACATCATTTTATCATCAATCATTAAAGCGCCTTTATACGCCATGAATGTTTTAAAGGAAGTTACACCACCATCGATAAGGCCTTGTATTTCTTTTTCTGTTTTTTCATTATAATCAGTAACAGCACAGTGAAATGCATAATCACCGATTGCCTTTCCACCCGCTTTTTCATGCCAAGTGTTCATACAGTCAGCAAGACTTGAACCTTGAGTTTGAATTGCAAAATCAATAATAGAAGTTGTTCCACCATGTAAACCTGCAAGAGTTCCGGTCTCAAAATCATCGGCAGATTGAGTTCCCATAAATGGAAGTTCCATATGAGTATGGGCATCAATTCCACCTGGCATAACATACATTCCATCGGCTTCGATTATAGTATCGGCTGAGTAGGAATCTTTAAGATTTTTTCCAATCGCTACAACTTTATCATCGCTAACTAAAATATCCCCAATATAATCATCAGAGGCACTCCAAATATGTCCATTTCTAATTAAGATTGTACTCATAAAACCATCCTTTTTATGTAGTTGCCAGGTACTCGGTGTGTAGCGTAAATGGCATTTACGCTACACACCGGGTACCTGGCACCTGTCTTACCATTGCGGGCTAATAGCTGATTCAACACCCTCTTGATACCAACGGATCATAGAAGTATGTTTTTCTGTAAAAAATTCAACACTAGAAGTTCCGTGAACTTTTACATCACCAAAAAATGAATCCTTACTTCCACCAAAACTGAAAAACGCCATTGGGGCCGGAACACCGATATTAATTCCAACCATTGAAGGATGAACTTCATCAGTAAATTTTCGAGCTGCTCCACCATTAGTAGTAAACAGTGAAGTTGTATTGGCATAGTCTGATGAATTCAGCATTTCAATCGCTTCATCCATTGTCGCCACTTGCATAAGTCCAATCACTGGCCCAAAGATTTCTTTGGTTGCCATTAATGTACCAGGCTTAACTTTATCGATTACCGTTGGCCCCATAAAGTATCCATTGGGAAGTCCATCAACAGTACAATTTCTCCCATCAACTAATATCTCGCCACCTTCTTTTTCAGCAGTTGCAATATCAGCAGTAATTCTATCTTTCGCCGCTTGAGAAATTACTGGGCCTAAAGTTGTTTTGGAGTCTAATCCACTTCCAACCACAGTGCCTTGAATTTCTTTGATGACTAATTCTTTCATTTGATTATAAGCATCTCCAACACCAATTAAAATTGAGCCTGCGAGACATCTCTCACCAGCACAACCATAACAAGAATCAACCATCGCTTTTACAGATTGATCCATAACTGCGTCAGGTAAGATAACCATAAAGTTTTTAGCGCCACCGAGTGCTTGGACAGTTTTTCCATTGGCAGTGGCACGAGTATAAACGTGCTTGGCTATAGGAGTTGATCCAACAAAGTTTACACCTTGAACTGCCTCATTATCACACATTCTATTCACGACATCTTTTCCACCGTGAACCATATTTATGACACCAGCAGGAAATCCGGCTTGATCAATTAATTCAAAAATTTTCATTTGAGTAAGAGGAACTCTCTCACTTGGTTTTAAAACATATGTATTTCCAGAGGCAACAGCAAAAGGCCAAAACCAAAATGGAACCATGGCCGGAAAATTAAATGGAGTGATTCCAGCAAAGACACCTTTAGGTCTTCTGAAAGTTGTACAATCAATTCCAGCAGCAATATCAGAGAGCGCTTCGCCCATCATCATTCTCGGCATACCGCAAGCAACCTCAACCATTTGAATGCCTCTTAGGACATCACCAAGTGCTTCTTTTAACGTCTTACCGTGTTCTTCAACAATAGTTCGCGCCAGCATATCTTTGTTTGCATCTAAAAGTGTTTTAAGTCTAAAGAAAGGTTGAACTCGATCAATAACTGGAGTCTTGCTCCAAGTTTTAAAAGCGTTAGCGGCAACTTCAACTGCGTTATCAACATCTTTTGTAGTACCCAAAGGAGTAAGAGCTATAACTTCATTATTGATTGGATTGTTGATTTCAAATGTATCAACTCCATTTGAGCCTACAAATTTTCCACCAATATAATTTTTGATGATATCTGCCATAAATCCCCCTGATCACTCGGTAATTGTCTAGTAAGAGGAAGATTTAACTATCACTACGAATCGGTGTCAAACGCATCGCAACATTCACTTGATATTTGCCTGAAATAACACGGAAATTGACCTTTTTTGGCAATACTCCTGCTAATCAGTAATTTAACACCCCTATAACTTTTTCAAAGCTTAAGAGAATTATCAGCTACTGAGTATAAAATATCTCTATGAGAAACATCATTTTAACCAGCTTTTTATTGGCCAGTAGCTCGCTTTTTGCGGCAACACCAAGTTGTAAGCAAACCCATGCGGTTATAGATATGGGTAGTACTAACACAAAAGTTAAAGTTGCTAAAGTTGATACCTGTTTAAAAAAAATCACAAAAGTTTTATTTTATAAAAACTATCCCATTGAATACAAAAATTCTGCCGACTTATCTTTAGAAATGAATATTTCAATAGAGATGATGCAAAAAGGTGTTGATACTTTAAATTTAGTAAAAAAAGAAATTTCTAAATTTCGAGCAAATAAATTAAAAGTGTATGCCTCCTCTGCATTTTGGGGCTTTCAAAATAAAGACGATTTATTAAATGCTATAAAAAATCTTGCTGGTCTTTCAGTTCAAGTTTTAGAACAATCCGATGAAGCACAAATGGGACTGGCCAGTATTAAGGCCAACACCAAAACTGATCCAGATAAAATTATTGTCTGGGATATCGGAGGAACAACCATGCAAATGGTAACTGAAGCCTCAGGAGAACGAGAGTCTAAAATTGAAACCTATTCCGGCCAATTAGGATCTGAATCTTTTAAAAATAATATTATTAAAAGAGTAAAACAAAATAATACCTTTAAAGTAACAACACCTAACCCTATGGGTCTCGAAGATATCCTTGCAGCTAAAGATATCGCTCATAACGAAGCTAGAATGATGGTTCCTCAATATCTACAAGAAAAAATATCCCGTGGAGGAGTAGTTCTTTATGGAATTGGAATGGTTCACACAAGTGGAATTCAAGGTTATCTGAGTGGCAAGAAGTCCTATACGTTAGGAGAATTGGAGTTAATCATTCATCAATCAATGTTAAGAAGTAATGAGCAAATCGGCGGTAAATATGCCTCTAATAAAGTAACGAATGCGATACTCATTGGTGCTTTTATGGAGGCCTTAGGAATTCATACTGTAACTCCTATGGCCGTTGACCTGACTGACGGTCTTCTCATGAACGGAATGTCTATTTAGGTTGAACTAATTCTCTTTCAAGCAAGCGTTGCACACCAGACTTTAAGTAACGATTTGAGATTACTTTAAAAATTGATGTCGAACTATTTTCATTAATTTGCCCAGCAGATAAATCGTAACCAGCTAAGCCTCGCTCTGAATCTACTGTTAACTCAACTACCTCTTCTTTTTGAGTAGGCTTATTACTAAAATCAAACTCACTCAAAGTTGATCCTCTACTTTTAGATGAACCTTTATTTTTATAATTTAGACCTCTACTTTTTCTGGCAGTAAATCTTTTAGCCTTACTTAAGCGAGTATTTTTAAATCTACTATTAAAAGCTGCTCTCACACTTGATGGAGACCTACTAAGAGCATTACTAGCTGAACTTCTAATATCATTTAAGGTTTTAGCAACAGCTTTTCCAAAAGGGATTGGTGCTTGACCATTTTTTACTCTGATAGCATTAATTTCGTCCTCTAAATTATCTCTAAGTCCTTTAATCGCAGGATCTAAGGCACTTAATTTTGATTCATTTAAAAGTGCTTGCCCAAGTCGCCCATTATCAATCTTAGATTGAGTATCTCTAACAGCTCCCACGCCTATAGCTATAGGTGAATTGGCCGCAAAAGGAATATTGGTACTTAATAGTGGAGTTCTACAACTATCAGTTTCAGCGCAATCACAGTTTTCATCCAAGTTAACAAGTCCAGGATTAAAACAATTTACTTGTTTGGCATTCGGATCGAAGTCATCATCTCCAACAACTGGTCCACCACCAGGAATTTCTGTTTGTGAATCAACATTTCCATTTAGGTCTAAATTTTGTCTTGCAAGATCACCAGTACCACCGCCGCCACCAGGACCACCAGGACCACCAGCTGTTGCACCTGAGGTAGTGTCATCATCACCTATAAAAGTATTATTCGCTTCGCCTTCTAATTTGTCAGCAAGGTCGGTATATATTTGTGCTTCTTCTTTTAATTGCTTGGCACCGCCTTTAACTTGTTTTCCCGTTAAAAATGCTAATGCGGCCATGGCACCAAAAGCTATTCCACGTTTATTACCATCCCAACGCTCTATTGTTTTTCCGAGTATTGATTCCTTGGCCATAATTTGCATGAAAGCGCCACCGATTCCACCGACCAATCCAAGTTGACCTAACATATCCGTAATCCCAGCATCGGCCTTTGGTACCATAACATCTGTTATCGCCTCGAGTGCTGTCTCTAATGGTTTCGCCCAATTATTCTTTGCTAAATCTTCTTTAGAAGTGAACCTTTTTAAATTTTCATATTCTTCAATACTTGTTGAACGGATTCTATTTCCTTCAACGAAGTCGACTCTCTCTTTGAACATCATATAGGAATCAAAGTTATTTGCTACTGCATTTTTTTCATTCGCATTAGGAAGATAAGTAGTTCCTCCCTCATCTTCTACTGGCTCAGTTGAAATAGGTGCTCCCCCATTACAAGTAAATCCAAAATACCCACCTTGCGGATTATTCACAGTGGTTACACCACCAGAAGGACATTCTGATGGGCTATTCACCACATTGCTTCTTGGAATCGCACAAGTAAAACTAGAAGTATTCCATGTTCCACCTACACCAGGAGCTGAGCAATCTGCTTCAGATGGGTAAGAGGTCTCTACAAATTCTTCTCCAGTTACTGCATCAGTGACAATAACCTCTTCAGGCGGGTCTTCCAATCGGATTTCCTCTTGAATTTCTTCCGGAGGTGTAAAGTTATCGATTGTTGATTGACATACAAACCCTTGAGTAGCATTTGATGTATCTTCCGGTCCAGGGATAACAGTTGCTGCCCCATTACATTCATTAGCATTAAAGACCACATTCCCCTCTGGAACTGAACAAGTCCCCTCACTAGAGTTCCAGACACCAGTTATTCCTTGGCATTGGCCCTTATCAGAAATCTCAGCTTCTACTGGTCCTTCTTTGGGATCCAATTGTGTAGTTGCTTCAGAAATAACTTCATCACATCCTTCAGGTCTATCTGCAGCAGCTATTGCTACGCACCCTTCTGCTTCTTCGATCAATTCCTCTGCTTCAGCAATATTTCTATCTGTATAACCTGGAGGAGGTTCTCCACAATCGCCGGGAGTAGGTCCACTTTTACAAGCATCATAAGCTGCATCTGCCTCTTGACTTTGTTCCAAAGCTGCTGCTTGACCAGCTTTATTTAAACTACCATCTGCTTTCACCATCAACGGATCTAACATTGGGTCAACATCGTCACAGGTACTCCACTTAACCGGAGCATAATAAGGGCCGGGGCTTCCATAAAGTATTGCATTCGGCATTTTTAATCTGGCTGCTGCTGCTGCTGCTGCTGCTGCATTTCCAGTTACTCCTGAAGCAGCAGTTAAAACATCTTCTCCATAAGCAGTAGTTTGAGTCGCCAATGTAGTTTTTTGTGTATATTGCTCGAAGAGAGCTACTGCAGCAGCGATTCCATAACCAGCTCCTACAATTTGAATGATGGAACCTTTTTTCTTAGCAGCTTTTGCTTGGTCATTTTTTTCTTTTGCTGCAAATCTTAACGATTCAATTTGTAAATTTTTTGGAGAGCTTGAAGCACCAGCTTCAATCGCTTTAATTTCTTCTGTGTTAATACTTGTATCTTCTGAGTACTTACTAAAGTTCATCGCCTCACTGGCAAGATAAACCAGTGACGTTCCCATAAATATTTTTGAAGACATTTGACCTGGGCATTTTAAATAAAATGCAGGAGCCGCTAAACCAACAACTAGTAATCCAATATTGTTCAGTTTAAGACCTTTAAGATCCGCCTGAGCAGCTTTTGGAAACACCATTGTCGTTGTGACGAGCGAAAACACTAAAATATGACTAACTATCCATCTCAACATACGAACCTCTTAACGTTACCATTCGGTATTCTGGAGTAATCTATTTAGAGAATATAATGGAATAGGGTATTTACTAAGGAGGCATCCTAACTCTTTGATTTTACTGACTAAATATATATTATTTCCGCCAATAAAAGGAGTTATTTCGTAGGGTTCGACTCTCTTTCGAGTAGTCTCTTGAGTCCCGACTTCATATAGCGATTAGAAATCATTTTAAATATAGAACCATTTGAGTTTTCACTGACTTCGTTATTATCAACTTTAAAACCTGCCAATGCTCTCTCGCTTGATACGAATCCTTTTTCGCTAATACTTTTATTTGACCCAGTACTTTTAAAGTTAAATTCATTTATCTTTGAGCCTCTGCTTTTTGCTGAGCGAGATTTTGAGTAATTTAACTTTCTAGCTTTTTTACGATATTTAAAGGCAACATTTTTATTTACTTTGCCGAGTCTATTTCCACTTCTTCCAAAGATTTTATTAA
>JBLIOB010000166.1:0-8926 GCA_047639575.1 Parvicellaceae bacterium | reverse complement strand
AAGATATGGAGCACGAGATCTCCAGCTTCCACCTTTAGTTCTACCACTCTCATGGATCATTTCGGCTACATTTCCAGACATATTATACAACCCGTAGCCATTCGGCCAATACGAGTAACCCGGAGCCGTGACGTCTGCATTATCGTTGAGATGTCCAGCAACTCCCATGTAATCGCCTCGGCCTCTTACAAAATTGGCCATCATATCACCTTCCCAAGGTTTCTTAGTATTCCGCATGCTTGTTCCACTCCATGGGAAAATAGCTTCTTGGTCACCTCCTCGAGCGGCTAAGGCCCACTCCGAATTTGTTGGTAGTCGCACGTCTATTTTAGCGATTTCCGTTTTATGAGCCGAATCAAAATGCATGTTTAATATTGTTTCAAGCCAATCACAAAATTCATTCGCTTGATGCCTTGTAATATTAACTACGGGGTAGTCTCTATATGCAGGATGTCTGAAATAATACTCAACATATGGCTCATTGTATGCCATTTTGGCCCTCCACAAAGTAGTATCTGGCAACATGGAAGTATAATATTCCTCACTGATTTTTTTTCGTTGATCATCCAAAAACTCCAAATACTCGAAGTTGGTTACCTCTGTCTCTTTGGCATAGAGAAAATCTCCTTTAACTGGAGCACAACCAAAGATGCTTGCAACTTTTTCAGGTTCTTGTCCGAAAGCTAAAGTTGTTAAGAAAGACATAATTATTAATAGCCGCATAAGTCTGTTTTCAAATATAACAGAGAGGAGGTAATTTGTTACATTCAAAACTGACGTGATAATGAGCAGCCATTACATTCAAACGACAATAAGCCATGCGTTTGTGGCGTTAATGTTAAAACGCCTTTGCATGAAGTCTTTGTTAATTTTACTACCACCCTTCCTGATTCTCTACTAAAAGAAGGCTCTTTAACGTGAAAAAAACTAAAACTCGATTAAATAAGCAGGTCTAAAATTCAATATCACAAATGGAATACAGATCCCTTATTTTTTGTTTTTCACTATCACTTAACTGATTCCCTCCTACTGTAAGGCTCAATACTCTGCGATTCTTCGTAATGAAATTTGATATTGTAGTAAATCGATTGTTGGCAAGTTTCAATACGAGTAATTTCGTAAGTCCCTCGATGGATTTGGGAAGACTTTCCAATTCGTTTGAATCAAGATGAAGCCAAATCAACTTGTTTAATTGGCCTATAGACTCTGGAAGACTGGTCAAGTCATTTTTACTCAATATAAGTGTGCTTAAATCGATATAACTTCCAATATAAGAAGGCAATTCTGTCAGCTGATTATCAGATAAATCAATGTTTTCCAAGTGTATTTTTTCTACCGCTTTTGGAAATTCTTTGAACTGATTGGATTCCAACTTGAGGTATGAGATTTTTTCAAGTTTTGCAAACGACTGAGGAAGTGCAGACAGCTTATTGTGGCCCATTAAACATGAACTTAAGTTGGCCAAATTTCCGAAAGACTCAGGAAGACAGTCGAGATTGTTGTGACCTAAACCAAGCCACTCCAATCCACTTAGGTTTGTGAAAGACTCAGGAAGACTTTCGAAATTATTATGATCCAAAGCAAGTACATTCAATCCACTTAGGTTTGGGAAAGATTCCGGAAGATTAACCAGTTGGTTGTTTGATAAAACCAATCTTACCATATTTGAAAGATTCCCTATTGATGCTGGAAGGCTCGTGATTTGATTGTCACTTGCTACAATCTGTTTCAAAAGCGATAGTCGACCAATACCTTCAGGAAGCTGGGTTAATTGATTTTCTGATACCACAAGGTTAGTCAAGCTTTCAAGATCACCAATTGATTCAGGAAGGCTAGTGAGCCGATTATTATTCAATCGAAGATGATTGAGATCCTTTAATCTGCCGATAGATTCCGGGATACTGGTAATTTGATTGTTTTCCAGTGTAAGCTTTTGCATTTTCTCCAGATCACCAAGTGTACTTATAATACTCGTCAACTGATTGTCATGAACAATCAAAACGGATAGTTTGGCACACTTATCAATTGAATTCGGAAGATGCGTTAGTTTATTATGGTTTGCTTCCAGCCAAAACACTTTGGTGAGGTTGCCAATAGACTCAGGTAAGCTTACCAATTGATTGTTTCCTACTTTAATCACATTGATGTTCGTGCAATTACCAATAGACTCAGGAAAGCTGGTTAAGTGATTGTTTTCCAAGTATAACTCCGCCAATTTTTCTAATTTCCCTATTGAGTTTGGAAGGCTTGTGAGTTGGTTGTTTGCGAGATGAAACTGACTTAAATTCTGGCAATCTCCAATAGCTTCAGGAATACTAGTGACTTGGTTGTTAGCCAGGTTAAGATGAAGTATTTGCTGCCAATTTCCAATAGATTCAGGAAGGGTGGTCAATTGATTGTTTTCGAGATTTATTAATGCTAATTTCAGCAATTCTCCTATTGAGTTCGGAAGACTAGTTAGTTGGTTATTTGCTAGATTAAGGTTAACTATTTCCTGCCAATTTCCAATAGTCTCTGGAAGACTGGTGAGCTGGTTGTTTGCCAGATTAAAAATAAGTAAACCCTCTAAATTTCCAATGGCCTTCGGAAGGCTGGTTAATTGGTTGTTGGAGAGGTTGATAATTTGTAAATATTTAAAATCCTTAATGGATGTCGGCAGGGTTTTGAGATTATTATTCTCCAGATTAAGCTCGTTCAAATAGGTGAATTTCTCAATTTCTTCAGGAAAGCTTGAAAGTGATTGACCAGACAGGTCCAGATAAAAAACCTCGAGCGGTTTTTTTAACGCTTCTTCCAGCGATGTATAAGTTTTAACTTGTTGTGCATGAAGGCAAAAACAACTTGTAAATGCGAGTAATAAAACGACTGTTTTTCTCATATGTACTTCCAAATATCTACTAAATTATTTCTTTTTCAAAAAAATGATTAATTCGTGGCAGTAAATTATGACTTTCAAAACCCTTTCAATCTCGAGCTCTTTTTGAGGTATAAAATTTAATAAAAAAAGGGAACCACTTTCGCGATTCCCTTTTTTTTTTTCTAAATATGTTTTTTAGCTCTATAGACTCAGAATCTTAAACTCAGTTCTTCTATTGCCCTGATGAGCCGCTTCTTTCTCTGCTTTGGTCAGCAATTTCCCAATTTCCGTATCGGAAATTATCGTTTTCTCTTCTCCAAATCCTTCTGAAACCATTCTAGAGCCGGCAATACCAGCTTTCGCCAAATAATCTACAACTGCTTTTGCTCTATTCAGAGATAAAGTTTTATTATTAGATGAAGACCCTCTTGTATCCGTGTGGCCTGAAAGTTCAATTTTAAGCGTAGGATTTTCGTCCATCAACTTCTTCAATCTAGCCAGCTCCGTTTTAGATTCTGGTCTCAAAGAATATTTTGCTAAGTCAAAGAAAATGTTTCTAAGCACAATGGCTTTTCCAACTTCGATTTTCTTCAAGTCTACGTTTTTCTCATACTCCATGTATCCAGAAGCCTTTGGAATGTCAAAATTCTCTGAATGGAATAAGTAACCATTAGCTTTAACTGCAATTCCATAGTTCTTGCCTGAAGGCAATGAAACTAGGTATCTACCAGTAACTGGATCAGATTTAAAAGTTTGGATGATTTGTCCAGTAGAATTGTCTACTAACTCAATACTAGCTTCCAAAGGTTTCTGCGTTTTTTCATCTCGAACAACACCTTTAAGAATCGCCAAATCAGATTGAGACACTTGTACTTTAGGCATTACAGTTTTCTCTTTAATAGGTTCCGCAACCATTGCTAACAGATTATCTTCTGCGTTTGTCAATGGTATTTTCTCTTCACCTAAGAAAGTGATAATGTATATATCTTTTTCACCATATCCGTCTTCTTTAAATGAAGAATAATAACCATGACGACCATTTCCAGCCATAACAAAGTGTACATCATCATCTGGAGAATTTACCGGGAAACCCAAGTTTGTTGGTGGGTTAAAAGTTCCATCCTCATTCATTATTACTTTAAAGATGTCAAATCCTCCCATGGACGTATGTCCTTTTGATGAGAAGTAAAAAGTCTTTCCATCCGGATGAGCGAAAATTCCTACTTCATCATAAGGTGTATTAATTACATTACCACAGTTTTCTGCTTCTCCCCATCTTTCTTTTTCATCGTCCCATTTACTTTTCCAAATATCTCTTTCACCAGCTCCACCATCTCTATTAGAAACAAAATACAGCGTCTTCTTATCGAAACTTATCGAAGCACCTGTCTCCCAAGTATCTTTATTATTAATGTTCTTACCTAGGTCTTCCAGTTTTGACCACCCGTCTACTTGTTTTGTAGATGAAAATAAATCTCCGGTATTTTTACCACTGTCATAATATGTAAATAACATCAGCCCATCATTTGACAAACCAACTGTAGCATCGTGATTCTTAGTATTAATTCTATCAGAAATCCCTTTTGCAAGTTGCCACTTTCCCTCAACTGATTTTTCAGAGATAAAGATATCTTCCATGTACATACCTCCTGTCATTTCTTCTCCGGTGCCACTTTCTCTTCTAGACGTATAAATAATCACCGATTCATCCGCTGATATAACACCTGCATAATCCGGGTATTTACTGTTCACCTGTTTCCCTAGATTATCAATCCAAACTCTAATAGGTTTATCTATCAACAAAACCCCACTATTACATTCGTCAATTCTTTTATTAACATCTCTAATTTTGGCTAAATCTTCTTTTTGATTTAACGTATTTCGATACAGTTTGTATTCATATAACGCTTCATCAAATCCAAAATGTAGCTGTTTAGAATATCCAATAAAATAGTGAATTGCTTTATCTACAGTTGGTTTTAACTCATAAGCATCTTGGAAAAAGTGTAATGCATCAAACTTGTACTGAGAATTGATCTCACAGATACCAAGTTTGAAATTCAAATCAGCACTTTTAGGATTAAACGCATATGCCTTTTTTAGTAACGGAATTGCACCAGCGTAATTAGCGAAGTAACCAGCAGGTACTTCAATCATTGCCAATCCTTCTTCCAAAAACTTCTTAGCTTCTTTGAACTCTGACTTATTATCCTTAAAAAATTCTTTTTCAAAAGGTATGTCTCCACCTTTTTGAGCAAAACTCACATTTAAGACAAAAGCAGCAATTAATAGTGTAATTATATTCTTTAACATCGTCTTAAATTTTAATGGTTACAAGTAATACGGTGATACTCTCCAGCAATTTCAACTCCAAGTCCAGCGGCTCTTTGCCAATCGCCACAAGCGCCATCCAAATCCCTCATCATTTCTTTTGCTATCCCTCTATTATAATATGCGTAACCATATTTTGGATCAATTTTTATTGCTTCGTTACAATCCTTTACTGCTTCGCTATATTTTTCAAGTCTTAAATATGCTGAAGCTCTATTATTTAAAGCGTAAGCATAATCTCCTTTAACTTTTAAAGCATCAGTGAAATCCTTTACTGCACCTTCATAATCATCATTATCATACTTCGCCAACCCTCTATTGTTAAGCGCGATGTAATAATCTTTTTTCAAACGAATGGCTTGATTGTACTCTCCAATTGCTCCAGTATAATCTTCTTTCTTTCTTTTTGCTGATCCAAGGTTGTTATATGCGAAGGCAAGTCTTGGGTTATTTTTTACGGCCATCGAATAGTCCTTTATTGCTCCATCTAAATCGCCTAATTTTCTTTTGGCACTTCCTCTATCATTATACGCGTAAGCATAGTTGCTTTTTAAAGAGATTGCTACCGTATAATCTTTAACAGCGTCTTCATAATGCGTGTTTTGGAATTTCAACATTCCTCGATAATAATAATATTTCGGTTCTTTAGTATTGCCAATTATTGCTTGTGAAAACGATTCTAACGCTTTCACCTTATCATTTTCACCAATATGAGCCATGCCTGTTTCAAAGTGAGCCTCATGATATGTAGGATCATCTGCAAGCGTCTGACTAAAATCTCCGATTGCTTTGTCGTATTGTTTCATAGATAAGTACGCCATCCCTCTGTTGAACTTTGCCTTTGTAAACTTTGGAATTACGTTCATCGCCAAGTTAAATTCTCCGATTGCCTCAGAAAATTTATCCTGCTCCATTAACGTAACACCGTTGTTGTAGTGTTTTTCTCCCTCTGCTATTTTAAATAAACTGTCGTTTTGTATTAACGAGTCTTTTTTAGCATCCATTGTCCCTACTTGGGCAAATACGTTCCCAGAAATAGAAATTACGGATAGGAATAGAATAATTGCAAATTTTCTTACCATGACATTTTGCGTTGTTAATTTCATTTTTAGTTAATTAAACCGGAAACGAAAATACAAAATTTATACCCTTTTTGAATATTGTCTAAAATTGATTTCTGATATTGAGGCATAAATTCATTATTACAACCTATTAAAACGAAATGGCCAAGCAAAAAATCATCACTAAAAAGTCTGAAAAATTTCTAGAGAAATACCTAAACAACCCTTCTCCTACTGGCTTTGAGTGGGAGGGACAAAAACTTTGGCTCGATTATATATCTGGGTATATCGATGAACATATTGTAGATACGTACGGTTCTGTAGTTGGCGTAATAAATCCAAAAGCAAAATATAAAGTTGTAATTGAGGCGCATGCAGATGAAATTTCATACTATGTTCACTATATAACAAAGGATGGTTTTATTTATCTACGAAAGAATGGTGGATCAGATCATCAAATTGCTCCTTCGAAAAGGGTTAACATTCACACAGATAAAGGATTGGTAAAAGCGATTTTTGGATGGCCGGCAATTCACACTAGAAGAGGAAAAGAAGAAAGCCCTTCTTTAAAAAACATCTCTTTAGATTGTGGTTGCGTCTCCAAGGATGAAGTTGAAGCGCTAGGAATTCATGTGGGGTGCGTTGTTACTTATGAAGATGAGTTCATGATCTTAAACAAGAACAAATATGTTGGAAGAGCTCTAGATAACAGAATGGGTGGTTTTATGATTGCTGAAGTAGCGAGATTGCTTCACGAGAATAAGAAAACACTCCCTTTTGGATTATATATTGTAAACGCGGTTCAGGAAGAAATCGGACTGCGCGGTGCGCAAATGATTGCAGAACGAATTAAGCCTAACGTAGCGGTAATAACAGATGTCTGTCATGACACGCAAACTCCGATGATTAGTAAAATCGTTCAAGGAGATTTAAAAATGGGAGATGGGCCTGTCTTGACTTACGGACCGGCAGTACAGAACAACTTATTAGATTTTGTAATTAAAACGGCAGAGAAAAGTAAAATCCCGTTTCAGCGACAAGCAGCTTCTAGATCTACGGGAACAGATACTGATGCCTTTGCTTATTCTAATGAGGGCGTAGCCAGTTGTTTGATTTCACTTCCATTAAGGTACATGCATACAACGGTAGAAACTTGTCATAAGGACGATGTAGAAAACGTTATTCAGTTAATCTACGATGTGCTTTTGAAGCTTAAAGCAGGACAGGACTTTCGATACCTTAAATAGATGAAATGGAATACTTGATTTACGATTTTAGATTAACATTACGAAAATCTAAAATCGTAAATTAAGTTACTTGTCAATTTTAACATCAAATGATCAATTGTAGTCTTTTGTTTGATCAGTCTCGCTTGCAACATGGGCTGTTGCGTCCGTTAACACCAATTTCAACTGCGGTGCTCCTTGTGGACAAACCGTTAGTTTAGCTTTGTAATTTCCAGGACAAGGGCTTGGATATACCGTCAAAACACAAGTACCATCTAAGTAGGATGTATAATTTATTAATAGGCTAGTATAACCATGATACGCTTAAAAGATTCAAATTTATGGGCCAATGTTGTAAATAAAAGGACGAATAGAATTTCAGCCTTGCTATTCACCCAAATATGGGGTCAAGCTATATTATTAAATTTGAGTAAAACGGTATCAACATTGAGCTAAGAAGACACTCTGCCCACTGCTTAATTTCGAAATAATTAATTCAGGCTATTCTCCTTAATCAAGAAAATCTCCGCCAATAAATTTGATTTGCTTGTATCAAACCTGATAGTTGTGTCTCCTGACGCAGCCCATACCTCAAAATCATTAAATGCTTTTTCAAGGTTTTCAGCAATTGCAAAGTTTTTTTGCATTGATTCTAGGTCCTTATATCGCTGCATGATAACTTGGAGTCCTGTTGCATATTGTTTTTGTTGGTTGAAGAATGAGAAGTATTCTTTTCCCCTGTCTAGCTCCAACTCTTGGGCCAGAAGCAACGAGCTTTCTAATGCGGTCCCTGCCAAAATAGAGATTCCTAGTTCTTCCTTGTCCGTTTCTTTAAAATAAGTGGTGCTTCTTTCAAAAGCCGTTAGAATAAGAAAAGACATTGAATCAACGTCATTCTTATTATTCTCAATTCTTTCTAAAAAAGCTTCGTCTTTAGGAATGTCAATACCTAAATCACCCATTAGTTCCATACATATTGCCAATTTTTTATTTGAAAGTGCATGATCTTTATTAATAGCAGAATAACTAAAATCCACAATACTGATACCTAAATTTATTGCCTTTTGGTGACTCGTTGTTGGATGATCAGTTAAGAAATTTTTCCCAATAATCTCAGGATTATAGTCGCAGTTGGAAAGCGACAAAACACTTGGCGCTTGCACGGGAGTCGGGATTAAAACAATCTGCAATTCATCAGAAGGAGGTAAAGTGCCTCCATGCAACAGACCATCATCACCAAGGATTTCAGTTTCTTCACTTCCACATGATACTATTAAGCACAATGCTACGATTGCTATAAATAATTGGTGATTTTTCATTAACATATACTTTTCTGTTCTCTTAGACGACTAATGTATAATTTCTTTAATGATCCTCGCTAACTTATCACTAAATTATGTCAATCCACATGCAACAAGGGTTCTGTCGAATATATTCAGTCCGAAGTATCT
>JBLIOB010000165.1:0-8932 GCA_047639575.1 Parvicellaceae bacterium | reverse complement strand
ATTATTTGATCAAGATTCAACTACTCAAAACCTAAGGATTTCTCCTTCTAGCACTAAGGACTTCTTGAATACGAAGGATCTTAATTTCAAATTAGCAGAGTCAACTTCAAAGAGCATTAAGCTTCGTGCTTTAACAAGCGATGCTGGAAAGTACATTGAGTTCCACTACTACCTAGATGAGGGATACGTATTAAATTACGATGTAAACCTGATTGGTATAGACCAAGATTTGGCCAACAACAACGTTAGTTTCAAATGGAAAATGAAAGGTTTGTCTACGGAGAAACTAGTAACACAAGAGCGAAACATCTGTGGAATTTTCTTTAAAGAAGAAGGTGATTCTAGAGATTATATCGGAGAAACTTCTTCAGATTCGTATGACGAATTTGACGCAGATGTTGAGTGGATTGCTTTTAAACACAACTATTTCTCTTCTATTCTATACACAGAAGATGGATTCGAAAAAGACGACACGAAAATTGAAGTCATTCAAGATAACAGTAAGAAATACACAGAGCAATACATTGCGGATGTAAGTTTCAATACTGCAATTACTGCTAAGACTACTATTCCATTAAAAATGTATTTCGGTCCTAATGACATGGCAGAGCTTGAAAAGCTTGACATGGAAGCTGAAGACATCGTAAATCTTGGACCATCTATTTTCAGAGTCGTTAACAAGTGGTTTATCATTCCAATTTTTAACGTGCTGAAAAGCACTGGTTGGGGATATGGCTTAATTATTATCCTGATGACATTAATCATCAAGGTGGTTATTCTCCCCTTGACTTATAAAAACTATAAGTCTAGTGCTAAGATGAGAATTCTGAAGCCGGAGATCACTCTTATTAACGAGAAGTATCCAGACAAGGCTGATGCAATGAAAAAGCAGCAGGAGACGATGGCCCTCTATAAGAAATCAGGCGCCAGTCCGATGGCTGGTTGTATACCGATGCTTATTCAAATGCCAATCTTATTTGCCGCTTTCCGATTCTTCCCTTCTAGTATGGATTTAAGACAACAGTCTTTCTTATGGGCAGAAGATTTATCAGCATTTGATTCTGTTTTTGATTTCGGATTTGACATTCCATTTTACGGTGATCACGTTAGTTTATTCACTGTATTGATGTGTATCTCTACTATCTTCTATACGAAGATGAATAGTGGTCAAATGCAAGCAAGTCAGCCGGGAATGCCGAACATGAAAGTGATCATGTACTTGTTCCCTATTATGATGTTATTCTTCTTTAACAACTTTGGCGCTGGTCTTTCATTATACTACCTATGTGGTAACTTAATGAACATGGGACTAATGTGGATGGTAAAGAAATATTTCATCGATGAGAACAAGCTTAAACTTAAAATGGCTGCGGCATCTATAAAGCCTAAAAAGCAGTCTAAGTTCCAAGCAAGATTAGCTCAAGCTTCAAAGCAACAACAAGCGAAACAAAAGAGAAAGTGAAAATTGGCAAGACATTTGCACCTTCAGCAGTATGAAGCGTTATCTAGTCATATTTTCAATCTTGATTTTAGCCGTATCGGTTTCCTGTAAAAACAGGCACCGAGTAAAGGCTGCTGAAAAGCACATGGAAACTTTGTCCACTGAAAATTCTGACTCTACTTTTGTAAATGACGCTTTCTCTAATCTTGAAAATGAATTCGATTTTGATGCGGATAGTACAGATGTAATCGAAGACTCCCCTGTTACACTATTTGCAATCTTAGAAAGAGGCGCTTGCTTTGGAAGATGTCCTATTTTCAAGATGGCAATTTATCAAAGTGGAAATGCGACCTATGAAGGAATCAACTTTGTAGATAGTTTAGGAACTTACTCCACAGTTTTCACGACCGAAGAGCTTGCTGAGATCACTTCTCAAGCAAAATTATTTGGTTTGGATACCATGAAAACCAAATACGATCAGAATGGTGTAACAGATCTTCCAACAACAATGATAGGTGCAACTATGTCTGGCGAGTATAAAGTCATTAAAATGCGTTACGGTTACCCAGATGGGCTAAAGAAATACCGTACTTACCTCGAAAACGTAATCAAGTCTAAAACATGGACTTTAGTGGCTAAGAAACCGAGTTCTAATAACTAGATAACAGATTTGACATACTCTTTCCTAACTAAATTCCCGATCATGCTTTCAAGATTATCCATTGCCATTATTTTTTTATTATTCATCCCTACAAGTCAAGCGCAAACTTCCATTTGTCCGGATGTAGATGGCGCAGTTTCACATGTCTTATTAAGTAATTACAAAAACAGCTGTGTTGTTGGGTATAATGAAACAAAGTTTGATGCTGTTACTGTTCCGACATCTGAGAAAAACAACGATGGACTGTGCAAAGAATTAACGGCAGAAGGGAAGGTAATAGATGTTCTTTATGCCATTGAAAACTCTCAAGCAATTACTGTACTTGAAGTTCAAAGGAACTATGAACAAGCAATAAAAAATAGCGGATTACAAGTTGTCTATTCTGCATTTGGCAAAAAGAAAACTGGCGTATTAAAAGAATACACTTCTGTTGGAGGCACTGAATATCTGGGGTCTTTGGCTCATCTAAAAGACGATAAATGCAGATTAGCTTTTAACCACCGAAGTCGAAATCAGGAAAATGAGGCAGCCTATTTTGTAGCTCAAGGAACTAAAGAAGGTAAGAATTACACCCTAGTTTTATATGTTAATTAAGCCAGAGGAAATTATGACATCATAAAAGACAAGATATATATTCATGCTAAAATTGTTGAAACTGAAGCCATGGAGACGAACCAAGTTTCAGTAGCGTCTATTGATGATAAAATTAAAAATGAAGGAAAAGAAGTGTTTCATAATATCTTATTTGAATTCGGTAGCGACAAACTAACTGAGACCTCTTACCCTGTTATTGAAACATTGGCTGCATACCTTAATAAAAATCCGAACAAAAACTATTATATAGTTGGTCACACTGATAATATTGGTTCTTTGAGCACCAATAAGGTATTAGCAGAAAAAAGGGCTCAAGCAGTATTAAAAGCGCTGACTTCTAAATACAAAGTTCAAGCAACGCAAGTTTCTGCGCACGGAGTTGGTCAACTATCTCCGCTTGCAATTAATACAACCGAAGAAGGAAGAGCTTTAAACAGAAGAGTTGAGATTGTATTGAAATAAAAAGCTTAATAGATTACTTATTAAGCCCAGTTCTAATAGCCCGATGCACAATCTTCATTTTAATTAGGTAACTTTATTACTTACTAAGAGGTTAGCGAACATCTACAGTTGTCGTTCATTTTGGCAATTAAAAAAAGCTTGTTTCAATGAGATCAATTCTATTATTAATTCTTTTATCGACATTTCATTTTGCTTCTGCACAGAGCTTTGATTACGCTCATTCTCTTGGAGCTCTTAACGCTGATGCCATTGAAAGAGTACAAATGGACATTAACGGAGACGTTATAACTACTGGCTTTTTCGAAGGAACAGTAGATTTTGACCCTGGAACTGGCGTAACCAACCTCACATCTACTGGTAACGCTGATGTTTTCGTTAAAAAGAATGACGCCAATGGTAATTTAATTTGGGCTGTTTCATTCGGATCAACTATATAACAACCCTTATTTTTTAATATCTTACAGATTGTTAGGCGCACTGACGTTAGTAAACATAAAAAAATTATGAGCAAGACTTTCTTTTTTATCGCCATTTTTCTGCTTAATACAATTGTTCACGCCCAATGGATTCAAAAAGGAATGGACATCGATGGTGAAGCGGCTAATGATCAAAGCGGCCGATCAGTATCAATGAGTTCAAATGGCAACACAATTGCTATTGGAGCATACAGCAACGATGGAGCAGGAGCCGATGCAGGTCATGTACGAATTTTTGAGTGGAACGGAACTACTTGGATTCAAAAAGGAATAGACATTGATGCCGATGCGGCTGATGATAGAAGCGGCTACTCAGTATCAATTAGTTCAGATGGGAATGACCTTGCGATAGGAGCGATTAACAATGATGGATCGGCATCAAATGCAGGTCATGTTAGAATTTATGAGTGGGACGGAACGGCATGGGTTCAAAAAGGAGTAGATATTGACGGTGAAGCAGCTGATGATCAAAGCGGCTTTTCAGTATCAATGAGTTCGAACGGCAATATACTTGCAATAGGGGCTTGGAACAATGATGGTGCAGGGATAAATTCGGGTCATACTCGTATTTATGAGTGGATCGGAACGTGGGCTCAAAAAGGAGCAGATATCGATGGCGAAGCACCGGTTGACTTGAGTGGCTACTCAGTATCGCTGAGTTCAGATGGTAATACCGTTGCGATAGGAGCGAATAACAATGATGGTTCAGGATCAAATTCAGGTCATGCTCGAGTTTATGAATGGAGTGGCACTACATGGACACAAAAAGGAATGGACATCAATGGTGAAGCGACTGGTGATAACAGCGGTGGCTCAGTATCTATGAGTTCAAATGGTAACACAATTGCTATCGGAGCTCATAAAAATGATGAAACGGGAATCGATGCAGGTCACGTACGAATTTATGAGTGGAGCGGAACGGCTTGGACTCAAAAAGGAGCAGACATTAATGGAGAAGCAGCCGATGATCGAAGTGGCACAGTATCATTGAACTCAGATGGCAATACCGTTGCGATAGGAGCTTTTTATAATGATGGAGCTGCAACTGATGCCGGTCATGTAAGAATTTATGAATGGAACGGAAGTGTATGGGTTCAAAAAGAATTAGACATTGATGGCGAAGCTGCTGATGATCTCAGTGGCTACTCGGTGTCGATGAGCTCGGATGGTAATTCCCTTGCAATAGGAGCCTATTTGAATGATGGAGCCGGAATAGATGCAGGTCATGTGAGGATTTATGAGATTAATACTGTTGGTGTTCTTGAAAATAGCTTTAGAAATGATCCTCTCCTCTATCCAAACCCAACTGATGGCAATTTTACTATTGATCTAAGGAATATCTACACTTCAGTAAATATAACAATGACTGACATTAACGGAAAATTAATTCAATCACAGCAATATAAGAAAAGGCAGCTTTTTAATTTGACAATAGGTGGACCAGCTGGTATTTACTTACTGACAATTGAATCAGAAGATAAGAAAGCTTTAATTCGGCTGATTAAAGATTAAAAACGATTTGCCAGTCGAGTAGACGAGTCAGCCAGATAATCTGATGGACTGCGCCTCTCACACCACAGGTCCTTCGGCAGGCTCAGGACAAACCCAAGCGGGTCTCGTACTTAGCGGTTCGATAATCATCTTAACAACCGCTCTTTACACCGGTTGAAGCTATTCTCTACTTTAATAAGAAGCTATAACTCTACTAGAAAACTATCCGTAACGTAGAAATTACTCCCCATTCAATTTCGAAAAGACTATCGTTCAGTCCTTCCCTACTTTATGCAGGTACTACGACCGCTGCTGACTTCTCCACTTTGCCAACTCGTGACTGTGGAGATCTCACTCGGTAATTGCATCTTCTGTCATTCGATCCCTGCCGCATCTACATAATTGACCGTTGGTTATTCTTTGGGGCTTTGCAAACCTGCCTACCGGCACGGTAAAGATGTGCTTCCTTACCCGATCAACTATGCCTCATATGCGGTTCCTGCTTGGTTTATCCTGAGCTCTTGTTGAAGGGTCAGCACCGAATTTTGTAGTCGGTATTTGCTCTTTATTCAATCGCAAATAACCTTCACTGCACACCTCACGGCAAACCAGTTTGTGACTTACTAATGGTTCAAGCCGTTACACCTACCCATAAGGGACTTGCACCCTCTAGATTAATCCCTATATTTATAAGGAAAGATGCCCATGCTGGGCACACACAATGGCTAAAATGTCATAGCCAACCTCCATGATGGCAACGATTTTTAGCCGGAACGTTAGCAAACATCCAATGAGGCAGATATTATTTTCACTTCTTACTTTATCAATGCTCTCATGCGGTTTTAATAGTGCCGAAAACGAGGATAATCTTACAATATTTCAATCGGAAAAAACTGAGCTAGTAAAGATCAAAATGCAATTTACTGAACCTCTAAGTACTGCCGTGTTTACAAGTGTTTTTGTAATTGAAGGGAACCAGCTAATTACAAATGTAAGTCACGAGTTAGAAGATAGTGCATGGCAATTTCACAGCAACGACCAGCTCGAAGGGACCCACAACGCAAGAGTTGTAGGACTTGGTCAGATTATTGAAATGGACTCATCCTTATTAGAAATTGCCAATCTGCCATTAGGATATAAGGCTACGAGGAATTCAGCTAATGCGGAATGGAAAATTTCCAATTAAAAAACGTTAGTAAACATAAAATATGTTAAGCGAATAATTTTAAAATTTGACTCTCGTTTTAGACCGTATGCTAATACAAAAAATGCCGAGGATCGTTTTATGGGTATCATTAACCCTTGTCTGGTTTTGGTCATTAACAGCTACCTTGGGACTTTTCGTTCCCTTAGAATGGAGTACCGATGCGTTGAGATCAGGATACCATCTAATCCATTTATTTGGATTTCCAATTGCGATATTTTTAGCATTTATAGCATCCATTAAAAAGAACCCAGAGTTTTCAAGGGTTACTGTTAAAGTAATAGCAGGAGTATGCCTACCCTGCCTAATGTTTTTCTTTCTGTCTATTAGTACAATGTGTCAATACGACTCTAAAACCTTACTTTTAAATAAAAATGATCCCAGATTTAAAATAGTTGAACGGTCATTAGGCTGTGGTGCTTGGGATAGTGATCCTCCAAATTGGAAATGCTATAAAACTATTCCTGTGTCCGATTATTTCATCTATTTTTCGAAAGTTGATCCTTCCTCATTAGACAAAACTGAATGGGAATAAGTCTATAAAACACGCTTTGCTAACTTACGAGAAATAAAGCTAATACCCTTGTACCTGCGCTAAAGCTTCGGCAACACTCGGTCGTTACCTCAGGAGGTACTATCTTTATTCCAAACGTTGGAAACTCATTAAAATAGCCGAATGACAGAAAGTATAGTATTAAAAACTGCCCATCAATTAATATCTGACATCAAATCCAAAAAACATTCGGTCATTGAAGTCGTAACTGCTTTTCTTGAACACATAGACATCAACAACCCTATTGTTAATGCAATAATTGATATACGAGCCAAGGATGATATTTTAAAAGATGCAGCTCTAATAGACCAAAGAATTAAGTCAGGAGATTTGAACGGCATGCTACTTGGCCTTCCCTTAACCATAAAGGATACTTTTTTGGTAAAAGGACTTAAAAACTCCAATGGTGACCCAAAACTTAAAAACTACATTGCTGAGGAAGATGCAGAATTGGTTAAAAGATTAAAAAATGAAGGTGCAATAATAATTGGTAAGACGAACGTGCCTCTTTTTGGAATTGATTGGCAAAGTACAAACGACTGGAATGGACAAACGAATAACCCATATGATCTATCTCGTGTAGCGGGTGGTAGTTCGGGAGGAGCTGCGGTATCAGTTGCGGCTGGATTTAGCCCGTTAGAACTTGGGGCAGACGCAGGAGGATCAATAAGGGTGCCAGCACACTTTAATGGAATTTGCGGATTAAGACCAACAGAAAATTATCTTTCTAATAGAGGACATATAAAATATCCGAATAAACCCCAAGGGCGAAGACACATTGTTACACCAGGTCCTTTGGCGAAAAATGTTGATGACCTAATGTTGATGATGCAGGTACTTGGTACCAACTCTAAATATCAACTACCAGAATTACCACAAGTTGATTTCAATGATTCGACATGGGACAAAAAACCTTTGAAAATTGCCTATTCTGAATCAATAAACAATGTTAGTATTGATGCCGAATACTTAGAATTATTTAATTCATTCATTAATAAGCTTAAGAATGAACCGCATCAACTAAATATAGACCATCCAATTTATGATGAAGAAAAAGCATATGTAAATGCAGGTAAAATTCAAGGATTTGAAGTCGGAGTCAATAACCCAAAAGTACCTTTCCTTGCAAGTTTCATGTACCTATTCATCAAGTTAAAATATCGTGATGGATTATGGGCTAAAGGATTGGCGTTAGGACAAAGGCTCTCAAATACTGGTTATGCTAAAGCACTTGATGATAAGGACAATTTTTCATCAATATTTGATAATTTCTTGACAAAACATGACATTTGGCTTACCCCAGTATGCTGTTTTGAAGCGTATAAACACCAAAGAGCAGGAATACCTTTTGATGTAAACAACAAAAAGGTTGGTTATACAGAAGCCATTGCATCTTTTACATTTACTACTGCGTATTCCGGTCATCCGATTGCTGTCATTCCTATTGGTAAAAAGAAAAACGGAATGCCTGTTGGAATTCAAATTCATTCTCGAAAATGGACGGACAAAAAATTACTAGAAATAGCCAAATACTTTGAATCATTTACAGAGGGATATGAATTTCCAAAAAACATAACCATTCCAGTAAATGATATTTAGTCTTATCTACGTAAATAAGCGTTTTTCATTCTTTCTTGAACACTTTCTAAAAAGCTCCTACTTGACTATAATAAATAAAAACAGTGTTTCAACAAAACCTTTACGTAATCAGGGTTTCAAGTAAAATAGAAAGTTTAAGTTTTCAAAGCCGCCAAAGCTTCGCTTTGACGAATTGTTTTGTAAATTTATTCGCAAAACTCTGCTTTAGCTCACATCATGCTCTAATTGAAAACTTTCGCTTTTCAATCCCACACTGCGCATAGCCAAATGTTGTAACACATTAAGAAAATTATGAAGAGATTAATTATTACAATAATAGTACTTGCAACTATTCAAAACGTTCAAGCCTGTCTTATGACTAAAGTTGTAGATAAAGGCCAAGTATGGGTGGGAAACAATGAAGATTGGACAACACCGAATAATTACATCTACACCGAACACAACAATGGAG
>JBLIOB010000164.1:0-8970 GCA_047639575.1 Parvicellaceae bacterium | reverse complement strand
GACACTAATTCTATAGAAATAGTTGATTCAAATATTATAGACAGTATTGAACCTACTATAGATTCGAACAATACTGATCAAATTGATGCAGTGCCGGAAACTACTTTCGTGGATATAATTGTTGACCCTACCATCGGCACTTATAAATATCACGTAATAGGAGGATGTTTTAGTAAGGAAAAATATGCAGCCGATTTCATCGAACAGATGACTGACTCAGGGTATGCTGCCCTGGAAATTGGTATTCACAAAGGCCTTCACAGAATCTCTCTCGGAGGTACTGACTCAAGAAAGGAAGCTAGAAAGATTAGAAAACAAGCAAAAGCACAAGGAATCTCCTGTTGGATTCTTAGAGATTAGATTGAAACAACTTATTAGTTTCAGTCATTTCTTCCTTTTAAAGCTCTCATCAGGCAACCCTTTTTCCATTAAACACAATCAATTGACAACTAGTCAATTATGATTAATTCTCAACTTTTTTCAAAGTTTATGTAATGATTTTTAAAATGAGCCACTAACTAGGTAATTAATGCAATGAATCATTTAAGTTTAGTAATAAGATGACCATAGATTTTTACACCGCTTCTATTTTACCCCATGCAGGTATCATCATTAAGATATGCCGGGCATATACAAATACCCAAGAAGATTTTGAAGACTATTATCAGGAAGTTTGTCTTCAGATTTGGCGAAGCCACGAAAATCACAAAGGTGATTCCAACTGGTCTACATGGGTTTATAAGATTTCTTTAAATGTTTGTTTAACGCTTCTCAAGAAAAAAAAGAACAACAAACAACATTTTGCTTCTGACTATTTGCCACCTGAAGTTACAGAAGACAGTAAGGCGTTTTCTGATGAATCGCTAAACCAATTGTACAATGCAATTAGACAATTAAAAGAAATCGATCGGGCCGTTATACTACTTTATCTAGATGAAAAATCATATGCTGAAATCTCACAAATAATCGGAACCAACCCCAATAATATTGGGGTTAGAATAACGCGAATTAAAAAACAACTTAAAACTTTATTAGATGGAAAAATCAATTGAATCAATTTGGAAAGAAGGGTTTATTAAAAATGACACTCTTATTGCTCCGCGCTTAAACAATCTATATGATCAGAAATCGACAAATACAGTCGATAAATTAATGAAACTGGGTAAAAGAAACCATTATGCAATAATAATAGGTGCCTCAATTTTCTTCACAGCTTCGATTCTTCTTGGAGCGGCCATAGCCGGCTTATTAATTTGTATCTTACTCACTTGGCTTGTATTATCCGGGATGAAACAAACGAAAATAGCGGAGCGAATTGACAAGGGGGCCAACAGTTATGAGTATCTGACTTCAATCGACTCTTGGTTAAAAAACGCCATTAAGGAGTACATAAAAATTTATCGTGTGTTTTACCCTGCCTTCTTTATCCTAATATTTTTTGGAATATTCTACTCGAATTTCGGCCAGGACACTTTTAGCAAAGTATTAGTTAAATTCCCCAATATGGATCTAATTTATGGGGTCCCACTTTATCCGATGATTGGCACCTTTGTTGTTGCTACCTTATCTTCAATATTCGCTGGTGCTTTGTTTAGGTTAGACTTAAAATCTGTCTACGGACGTGTAATGTCCAAACTGGATGAGTTGAGAATGGAAATGGAAGAACTCAATTAATTGAGGTGTTCACCCACAAAATAAACTCAAAGTAATTGAACTATCTTCGCGCCCTCACTTTGGTAAAGACGATACGCATGAAAGAGGAAAAAAGGATTCACCCTAAAATCAAATCAAAACTTCATCCAAGAAGTCAGCATAGAGAACGATATGATTTTGACAAATTAACTTTGGCTTTTCCGCCATTAAAAGAGTTTGTTCGGCCCAATAAATATGATGATATATCGGTTGATTTTTCGGATCCTCTTGCAGTTAAAACCTTGAATCAGGCCTTATTAAAGTATCACTACGGAATTGAACATTGGGATGTACCAGAAGGTTATTTATGTCCACCAATTCCAGGACGAGCTGATTACATCCATCACATTGCCGATTTACTAAAGGACATTGGTGCTAAAGGACACATCAACTGTCTAGACGTTGGAGTTGGAACAAATTGTATTTACCCAATTATTGGTGTTAAAGAATATGGTTGGTCATTCGTTGGCTCAGATATTGACGAATATGCAGTTAAAGTTGCTAAGACCATGGTGAAAGTAAACCCTGGTTTAAGTAAAAAAGTAGAGATCAGACATCAGGTTAACACAAATAATTTCTTTTCTGGAATTGTTAGAGAAGGGGAATTGTTTGACATTACAATTAGTAATCCGCCTTTTCATTCTTCTTGGGAAGAAGCGCAAGCAAGTTCGCTAAGGAAACAAAGTAATCTTCAAAAGAAAAGAGTAACTGAATCTAAACTAAACTTTGGAGGAAAGAACACAGAACTTTGGTGCCCTGGTGGAGAGAAAAAATTCATTCATGACATGATTAAACAGAGTGCGAAGTTTGCTAAAAACATTGGCTGGTTCACTACTTTGGTTTCTAAAAAAGAGAACTTAGCGAGTATTTACAAAATGCTTGATAATGTGCATGTAACAGATTCCAGAACCATCAACATGGGACAAGGAAATAAACAAAGTAGAATTGTTGCGTGGACCTTTTTAAAAGGCGACACCGAAAAAAGAGATTAATACTATCTATTTTTTATCAGGGCATTTCCCTTTGGTGTATTCAGTTATGCTTACACACTCTGCTTTACAATTGTTGCTGTAAGTTTTCCCATCACACCCACAAACAGGGTCATAATCCATTGTACAAATACAGTCTGGTTTCTCGGCAGTTGGAATACATTTTTTAGAAGTACATCCAACGGATAGAACAAGCATTGAAAAGAAAAGGATTAGTCTCATTTCTTCCAAAGTTTTTTAACCAGTTTAACAATCAACATTAAGAACAAAAAGAACCCAACAAACCCCAAGGTTCCCCACATCCAATTGATCTCGTTACCCATTTCAATTAAAAAGACAATTGATACTAAGAAAACCGTTGCCACCTCGTTCCAAAGTCTCAATGTTAAGGACTTCCATTTAATTTGATCTTTTTTCAATTTTTGAAGGATCCCTTCGCAGAAAACATGATAGACAATTAACACAGCAACAAGTGTAAGTTTCACATGCATAAATTTCTCTTCTAAAAGGTGGTCATGCAATACTAGCATCCATGTTCCAAAAACCACAGTAAGAATCATGGAAGGCCAACCGATAATATACCAAAGCCGTTTCTGCATTAATTTATATTGCTTCTGCAATATTTTACGCTCCACTTCTTCCTTTTCTTGTGCCTCGGTATGGTAAATGAAGAGCCTAACAACATAGAACAGGGCAGAAAACCAGGTTACCACAAAAATGATATGCAATGATTTGATAACTATATATACATCCTCTCCCACGGGGTAAAGGTAGGGAATGTCAAACACTGAACAAGGAATTCTAGATTTCGAAGTTTAGCAACTTAAACAAAGGTCTTTAGCATTAAACACCTATGCCAATAGTTGAATGTCCTTTATATAGACAAAAACCACAATTCTCCTATGCTATTTTGCTGAGATTGAATTACTTTGCACTCTCAAATCGTAGCCGAATGAAATCGATTCAAGCAGAAGATACATGTGCAACTGCAACAAAGCTTGTACTTCCCAATGACACTAATACTTTGCACAATCTTTTTGGTGGCCAGTTATTGGCTTGGATGGATGAAATTGCAAGCATTTCTGCTGCTAGACAATGCAGAAGAGTTGTAGTAACTGCTGCCGTTAATTCAGTCTCATTTGAAAAACCCATTCAGCTCGGTGATTTTGTGACGCTTAAGGCCAAGGTGTCTAGATCATTCACCTCGTCAATGGAAGTAATTGTTGATGTGTTTGTTGAGCATCAGATTACTGGGGAGCAGAAAAAAGCGAATCAAGCCATTTTTGTTTTTGTTGCGATCGACCAGAATGGCAGTCCCATTGAAGTACCGAAGTTAATCCCGGTGACTGACAGTGAGAAAAGCAGGCATGAAGCAGCGCTAAGACGTAAGCAATTAAGCCTTATTTTAGCCGGCCGAATGAAACCATCAGACGCTACAGAACTTAAAGCATTATTCGAGTAATGGAATTTAAAACTTGCATCACTATTTTTAATGAAGCGATTAACAATTATCATGTTACAGATCATGTTGATCAAGCTATTTCCAATCCGCATGCAGCTGGTTCAATCTCCAATTTACTTTACAAAAAAAGTTGGATCGACACCGTTCAATGGCATTTAGAAGACATTATCCGAGATCCAGAAATTAATGATGGTGAAGGAATTAAAATTAAAAGACGGATTGACAAATCAAATCAAGATAGAACTGACCTCGTAGAACAAATAGACGATTGGTTTAATCAAGAATTAGCTACTATTGAGCCTAAACCAAACGCTAGGTTGAACACTGAAAGTATTGCCTGGGTTCTAGATAGAATCTCCATTTTATCGTTGAAACTGTTCCACATGAAGGAGCAAGTTGATCGTACTGATGTTTCGGAGAGCCATGCACACAAGTGTCAAATTAAATATAACGTTCTTTTAGAACAAGAACAGGATATGAAACGCTCTTACACGGAATTAATTAGTGACATTAAATCGGGTGAAAGAGTAGTTAAAGTGTATCGCCAAATGAAGATGTACAATGATGAGTCTTTGAATCCGATACTCTATAAAAACAAAAAGTAAAATGCATATTCTGGTGATTCGTTTTTCCGCAATGGGAGATGTTGCATTAACTGCTCCAGTAATTCACTCTTTACTTGAAAAAAATCAAGATTTAAAAATCACCTTAGTATCAAACGAATTCTTTAGACCATTCTTTAATGAGTCTGATCGTTTTTCGTTTCATCCTGCCGAAGTAAGATCAACGCACAAGGGCCTAGCTGGACTCAAAGCATTATATAATGAGTTAAAACCAATCGGTTTTGACGCAGTAGTCGATATCCATGATGTATTAAGATCACGGGTCATTTGTTCTTTTTTCAAACTAGGCGGAACAAAGGTTATTCGATTCAATAAAGGTAGAAATGAGAAAAAGGCCTTGCTAAAGGAGGGCTGTGATTTTAAAAAGCTACCTCATACGACCGAAAGATATTTTAGTGCATTTGAAAAATTAGGGTTAGCTATTGGATTTTCTGAGAATCCATGGAAAAAAACATTACCCTTAGAAAATCTGCAATTCTTTTTAACAGCCCAAGGGATAAAGCCAGGTTCTGTAACTATTGGAATTGCGCCTTTTGCAAAACATGATTCAAAAATCTGGGGAATTCAGAACATTGAAGCATTAATCATAGAAATTCATCGTGTATTCGATGCCGAAATCCTATTATTTGGAGGAGGCGAAGAGGAAACTCAAAAACTAGCCGCACTTAATAGAAAGTACCCTAATACTATTGTCGTTGCAGGTAATTTAGATTTATCATCTGAATTGCAACTTATGTCAACTTTAAACGTAATGATATCTATGGACTCCTCCAACATGCACCTCATGTGCATTTTAGGAAAGAAAGTAGTATCGATTTGGGGAGGAACTCATCATTATTTAGGATTTGGACCGCTCGAAAACGAAGATTTGATCGTTGAAGTGTCTAGAAATAATATGCCATGTAGGCCGTCTACTATTTATGGTAAGACGGATAATAACAAACAGCTTACCTGCGCAAAAAATGCCATGAATGGCATAACAATTGAGATGGTTATAAATAAATTAAACAAAGCCATATTATGAAACCAGCCCACATACTCGCCCTAATTATCTTAGCAATCTCGTTTACGAATTGCACAGATCAATCATCATTACAATCTTCTAAAAACAAAGATGAAGTTGTTGCTCCATCCTTATTAAAAGATTATTTCTCAGCGCAACTTGCATCGGAATCTTGGAAGTCAGGTTTAAATGAGGATACTTTTCTTGAGACCAAATCAAGAGTTGAACAAACTTATTCGAAAAAGACTGAATCCATTTGGTTCAACGACCAAGAACTATCAAGAAATGGGAAAGATTTATTCTTCATCTTAAATAACATAGCTGGTTACGGACTTGATTCATCATTATTTGAATTATCGGAAATTAATAGTCTTGTTACTTCTGCCACAAATCGTGAATTAAAATTCAAAGCTGAACTAAGATTAACAAGCGAATACATGAGACTTGCAGCTTATTTAAATCGAGGCTATTTGTCGAGAACTGAGTTTTTACCAATATTCGAATTGGACAGTGTTAAGGTGGATTTATCTCAACACTTGGTTGATGCGGCTGAAAAAGAGAGCATTACTGAAAGCTTATCCTATTTAGAGCCTCAAATTCCAGAATACAAACATTTGCGGACCGCATTACTTTCTTATACTCAAACCTATCCGTTGAACGAAGAAGTTGCAAAAATAACCGCATTCAAGGATGACTCCACACAGTGCATTACGGACTGTGGTGAGGCCTTAGTTCGTTTTGGATACCTTGACACACTCTCGATTCAAAACGATTCCATGGTGGATTTAGCTATCAAATTGTTTCAAAGACACAATGGCTTAAACGAAGATGGAAAACCAGGGAAATACACTATTAAAGCATTCGGAAAAAGCAATATGGAGCGATACGTTCTTGCTCAATCAACTTTAACAAAATTAAGATGGAAAGAGCCTCAAGACCGAACAAGTTATTTGTATGTCAATATTCCATCTTACACCATGAAAATAGCTGAAAATGGGAAATATGTGAAGGAACATCGAGCAGTAGTTGGTAAATCATGGACTAAAACGCCAGAATTAACTGGAGAATTAGAATACTTCATTATGAATCCGAGATGGCACGTACCTTATAGTATTAGTTCGACAGAGCTTCTTAAAAAAGCCAGAAATGATAGCACGTACTTAAGCCGAAATGGATATGTAATTTCCAAAGGAGGCTCAAGATTGAATAGTAAATCCATAGATTGGGAAGGCGTTAGTGGTTCCAATTTTGATTATCGGATTTCTCAAAATTCTGGAAGCGGAAATGCATTAGGAAAAATTAAATTCATCTTTCCAAACAACGATCACGTTTATATGCATGACACTCCCTCAAGAAGCTTATTTGCAAACGATATTAGATCTTATAGTCACGGATGTGTGAGACTTCATAAACCAGTAGAGCTGGCCGAATACTTAGCTGAAAAACAAGAATTATCTGTTCACAAAGACAGTATTCAAGCGCGAATTGACAGTAGAATTAATCGAAAAGTGACTTTAAAGGAGAAAATTAAGGTTTACATCGAGTATTACGTTTCTGGAACTGACGTTGACGGTGGAATTCAATTTTACTTAAATGTTTATCAAAAAGATCTTGACTTGATCAATGCCATTAAGAATGACGGTGCTATAGGGGAAATGGCTGATGCCATTTAATGAGTGGTAATTAAGTAATGATAGAATTTATCAATGCTTTAATGATAGAATTATTTTCAGCCATATCTATCATTATCATAAGCAAACACCAGTTTTGAAAATACAGTGCATTCAATTGGATTACCAAGTATCCTTTGAAAACGTCTTAGGGATATAAGGTGATAATGAAGCATTGATAAATTCTATCATTACCCCCCGTACGATTCTAGAAAGTTTTCATAACCCTTACTACTATTAACCATTCGTGACTCTCTTAAATAGTCCTTGTCAGGGTAATAGATGAAGAAACAAGATCCGTCTCGGACCATGTTTAAAAGTTTATCATACTCATTAAATGGAACCGCGGGACAACCGTAACTTCTTCCAAGAACATTACTATTTGATTCTAAAAAATCTCTGTCACAATAATCTGCACGGTGAATTACTACCCCCCGATCATAAGCGTTATCATTAAATCCTCTTTCCAAACCATGAAGCTTAATACTTTCTTCATGTTTTCCACGATAAACTCTGCCCGTAATGTAAAATCCTAGGCTGCTCATGTGAGAATCATGCTCATTTGAAAAGGTTGCTGCATCCAAATCTCCTGTTTCCATCCCATGGGCAACTAGTGATTTGTGAACAATTTCGTTTTTTTCCACATCAATAATGAACATTCTTTCTTCGCTTGAAGACAAAGAAAAATCTACAATAGTTAGGTGTGTTTTCTTCTTGAGTTTGGAGTTTGATTTCAAGTGATGATAACCCTTCAGGCCATACTGCAACGCCTTATAGCTAATTTTACTCTCTTTCACGCAATCGTAAAAAGAATCTGCAAAACTTAGGAATACTTCACGAGCATCCAACGGTTTTGGTTCAGGGTCAGCAACAGAAAGACTAGCTATTCCAAGCATCCCCACGATCAATATTCTTATTTTCATCCCCACCATTTTGAAGTCGCTAATTTATAAAAACTTAAAAACTATACAAATTTGATACTCACAGACACTCATAGTCACCTTTATGCTGAACAGTTCAGCGAAGATATTGACCAGGTCATGTCTCGTTGTTTGGCTGATGGCGTTAAACGAATCTTCTTACCTAACATTGATGAGTCGTCTATAGACTCTATGCTTGCTTTGGAAGATTCGTATCCTAATACTTGTTTTTCCATGATGGGGTTACATCCTTGCTCAGTGAAAGAAAACTTCGAGGAGCAATTGGCTATTGTTAGAACGTGGTTAGATCGTAAAAATTTTGTAGCCATAGGAGAAATTGGAATTGACCTGTATTGGGACAAGTCGTTATTAGCAGAACAACAAGAAGCTTTTAGGCGTCAAATAATCTGGGCAAAAGAACTCGGCAAACCCATTATCATTCATGCAAGAGATTCCTTCGATGAGATATTTGAAATTGTTGATGAATTAAACGATCATCGCCTTTCAGGCATTTTTCATTGCTTCACTGGATCGGCACAACAAGCCCAAAAAATAATTGATTACGGAGATTTCTGGTTAGGAATTGGCGGTGTGCTTACTTTTAAAAATGG